>NZ_JBIWOE010000073.1:0-25829 GCF_044767585.1 Streptomyces sp. NPDC101225 | reverse complement strand
CTCAACCTCGCCGTCGGCGGCTACTGGCCCGGCGACCCGAACACCTCCACCTCCTTCCCCCAGCAACTCGTCGTCGACTCCGTCTCCGTCACGACGAGCTGACACACCCCTCCCGGGCCGGGCGGCACGCTGCCGGTGCCGCCCGGCCCTTCGGCCTCACGCGATGCGGCCCGCCCGTCCTTGGGCAACCCTGGTGGTGGAGGTCGGCATGGATCCCCTCGAGGCACTGGACCGGATCGCCTTCCTGCTGGAGCGGTCCCTGGCGCCGACGTACCGCGTCCGCGCCTTCCGCACCGCGTCCCGCGTGCTGGCGTCGCTGCCCGCGGACGAGGTCCGGGGACGGGCGGCCGACGGGTCGCTGGAGTCGCTCCGGGGCATCGGCCCGAAGACGGCGCAGGTGGTGCGCGAGGCGCTGGCCGGAGAGGTGCCGGGCTATCTGCGCAAGCTGGCGGACGAGGCCGCCGAGCCGTACACCGGGGCCGGTACGCGCCTGCGGGCGCTGCTGCGCGGGGACTGCCATCTGCACTCGGACTGGTCGGACGGGGGCAGCCCGATCGAGGAGATGGGGCGGACCGCGGCGGCGCTCGGGCACGAGTGGGCGGTGCTGACCGACCACTCCCCGCGGCTGACGGTCGCGCGCGGCCTGTCGCCCGAGCGGCTGCGGCAGCAGCTGGAGGTGGTGGCGGAGCTGAACGCGACATGGGCGCCGTTCCGGCTGCTGACCGGCATCGAGTGCGACATCCTCGACGACGGCTCGCTCGACCAGGAGCCGGAGCTGCTGGAGCGGCTCGACCTGGTGGTCGTGTCCGTGCACTCCAAGCTGCGCATGGACGCCCGTTCGATGACCCGCCGCATGGTGGCCGCCGTACGCGATCCGCGTGCGGACGTCCTCGGCCACTGCACGGGACGGCTGGTGACCGGGCGGGGGCGGCCCGAGTCGGAGTTCGACGCGGACGAGGTGTTCGCCGCCTGCGCCGAGACCGGTACGGCCCTGGAGATCAACAGCCGTCCCGAGCGGCTGGATCCGCCGCGGCGGCTGCTGCGCCGGGCGGTGGACGCCGGGGTGCTGTTCTCGATCGACACCGACGCGCACGCGCCCGGCCAGCTGGACTGGCAGATCAACGGCTGCGCGCGCGCCGAGGAGTGCGGGGTGCCCGCCGGGCGCGTGGTGACCACCTGGTCGCGGGACGACCTGCTGGCCTGGACCCGCGAGCGGCGCACTCCGACGGGAGTACCGGGTCCCTGACGTGGCACCCGTCCGGTGAACGAGCGAGGGAGTCCGGTGAGCGAGCGAAGGAGCGCGCGTGGACCGGGCCGTCGGCCTCGGCTCCGAAGACCTCGTCGCCCACCTGCTCGGCGAGGGACGCGAGAAGGAGCAGGACGCCGAACTCAGCGGCGCGCACCAGACGTTGTACGGGCGGTACGTCGACCGGCTGCCCGCGCCGCGGGACGCCGGACGGCTGCGGCGGCGCCTGGACCACGAGGGGTGGCCGGTGGTCCTCGCGACGTCCGCGAGCGGTCCCGAGCTGTCCGGGCCGCGCCGTGCGATCTCCGCCGAGGACGCGATCGCCGCGACCGCGAGCGCCGACGCCGTCGAGCGGGGCACACCGGCACCGGAGCACGGTGTGGGACATGCGGGCGGGCGCGTCGGCCGTGTACGACGACCCGGCCCAGCCGATCTCCTCGCCCGGCCGGCGGACAGCCCCTTCGGGAAGCGGTGACGCACATCACCCCGGAAAGCGGTACGGAACGGAACACCCACGAAAGGTTGTCCGTTGAACGACACGTGGGTGCGGATGGGACAGTGTCCCCGGGCCTCACCATTCGCCCACAGGGAAGATCGTTCGGCTGAAGCCCTGTGGAGCCTTCCGCCGAGAGGCGACCGCCATCCGTACCCGCCCTTTGAACGGCCCCGACCGAGAGCCCCCCGTCCGGTCGGGGTCCTTCCCTTGTGTACGGCGCACGCGCGCCGGTGCGAACGGCACTCGCCGCTTCCGCTTGACTTCGAGAGCACTCGAATTCGTAGCGTTTCCGGCATGACCACCGCACAGCACAAGATCGGTTCCGGCTTCGGCGCCACCACCACCGCCGACGACGTCCTGAGAGGCATCGACCTGACCGGCAGGCTCGCGATCGTCACCGGGGGCTACTCGGGCATCGGCCTGGAGACCACGCGGGCGCTCACCGAGGCGGGCGCCCACGTCGTGGTCCCGGCCCGGCGCCGCGCCACCGCCGAGGAGGCGCTGGCCGGTGTGAAGGACGTCGAGGTGGACGAACTGGACCTCGGCGACCAGGAGAGCGTGCGCGGCTTCGCCGAGCGCTTCCTCGCCTCCGGGCGGACCGTCGACATCCTGATCGACAGCGCCGGGATCATGGCCTGCCCGGAGACGCGGGTGGGGCCCGGCTGGGAAGCACAGTTCGCCACCAACCACCTCGGACACTTCGCCCTCGTCAACCGCCTGTGGCCGACCATCGCGCCGGGCGGCGCCCGGATCGTCTCCGTGTCCTCCCGCGCCCACCACTTCTCGGGCATGCGCTGGGACGACGTCCAGTGGACACGGGGTTACGACAAGTGGGAGGCCTACGGCCAGGCCAAGACCGCGAACGTCCTGTTCGCCGTCCACCTCGACAGGCTCGGCCGCGACGCCGGCGTGCGCGCCTTCTCCCTCCACCCCGGCGGCATCCTCACACCGCTCCAGCGGCACATCCCCAAGGCGGAGATGATCGAGCGCGGCTGGATCGACGAGGCCGGCAACGCCCTGAACCCGCAGGGCTTCAAGACCCCGCGGCAGGGCGCGGCCACCCAGGTCTGGGCGGCCACCTCTCCCCAGCTGGACGGCCTCGGCGGCGTCTACCTGGAGGACTGCGACATCGCCGAACCGTCGACGGACGCCCGGCCCACGGGCGTCAAGCCCTGGGCCACGGACCCCGACGAGGCGGCCCGGCTGTGGACGTTGTCGGCCACCCTCACCGGCGTGAACGCCTTCCCCCCTCAACCACCGACCTCCCGCACCCCGTAGAGAGCCGCGCAGGCGCCCGCCCGGCTGCCCGCGCCCGGTGCGCGTGGTGTGCTGGGGGACGGGGTACTCGGTGGGCTCGCTTCCGGCGGGCGGCCGGGCGGGATCCGGCGGGTGGAAGGAGCCGACGGTGAGCAGCGCAACGGGTAGCAGGATCGTGGTCACGGGCGGCACCGGCAATGTGGGCACCAGTGTGGTGCGGCGGCTTTCCGAGGATTCCCGGATCGGGTCCGTCCTGGGGCTGGCGCGGCGCATTCCCGCATGGTCGCCCGCGCACACGGAGTGGTCCCCGGTGGACATCGCCTCCGAGCGGTCGGATCTGGCCGACACGTTCGCCGGCGCCGACGCGGTGATCCATCTGGCCTGGGCGTTCCAGCCGACGCACGACCCGGCGACGACCTGGCGCACCAACGTGCTCGGGAGCATCCGGGTCTTCGAGGCGGTGGCGGCGGCCCGGGTGCCGACGCTGGTGCACGCCTCGTCGGTGGGCGCGTACTCGCCCGGCCCGAAGGACCGCATGGTGGACGAGTCGTGGCCCACACACGGCTGGCCGGACGCCGCGTACTGCCGCGAGAAGGCCTATCTGGAGCGTGCGCTGGACACGTTCGAGCGTGATCATCCCGACGTGCGGGTGGTCCGGATGCGGCCCGCGTTCCTCTTCAAGCGGGAGTCGGCGAGCGAGCAGCGCCGCATCTTCGGCGGCCGCTTCCTCCCGGGTCCGCTGGCCCGCCCGGAACTGCTGCCCTTCCTCCCCGACATCCCCGGCCTGCGGGTCCAGGCCCTGCACACCGACGACGCGGCCAAGGCGTACGCCCTGGCGCTGCACTGCGAGGCGCGCGGCGCCTTCAACCTCGCGGCCGATCCCCCGGTGGACGCCGAACTGCTCGGCGAGATGCTGGGCACGCGGCCGGTACGGCTTCCCCGCGCCGCGGCCCGCTCGGCGATCGCCGCCGCGTGGGGCCTGCACCTGCTGCCGGCCTCACCGCACCTGTTCGACGCGGTGCTCCGCCTGCCGCTGATGGACTGCACCCGCGCGCGCGTCGAGCTGGACTGGCACCCGCGGCACACGGCGACGGAGGTGGTGGAGGAGTTCCTCCAGGGCCTGCAACGGGGCGAGGGAGCCCCCACGGAGCCGATGAAGGGCCGCAAGGTGGGCTGACCCGCGGTGGGACCCACGCCCCGGTCAGCCGGCCGGCTCTCGGTCAGCCGGTCGACTCGTCCGGAGCGGGATGCTCGGGGTGGACGGTCGCCGACCGCGACCCTTCCTGACGTCCCGTACCGGCCTCGTCGGTGTCCGGCACCTCGCCGTCCGCCTCCGCCCCGCCCGGCGGCAGCGGAATGTCCAGCGGGTCCTCGCCCTCCCGAACCTGCTGATCCGGCAGATCCCTCGGCACCGGCTCACCGTCCGGGCCGGTGTCATGCCTGTCGGCCACGGCGTCCTCCCTTCCCATGGTGCATGGAGCGCAGGCCCCGGCGAGTACCTCCGGGTCGCCCACCGAAACCCGCACCGGGCAGGCGGGACTTTCGCGACACGCCCTAATGCGGCGCCCGCTCCTGCAGTGCCGTCCGCCAGGCCGGTGCCGGCCCCTCGGGAGCGGGCTCCGGCCGGCGCCCGCCGCGCGCGAAGAAGTCCGCCAGGGGCAGGATCGCCGCGCCGACGGTCACCGCGTCCGGCCCGAGCTGCCCGATCTCGACGGTCACCTTCTCCGCCGGATGCCGCAGGGCGTACGACGCCGCATGCCGGCGGACGGCCGGCAGGAACCGCGCCCCCAGCTGGAGTCCGGCCCAGCCGCCGATGAGAATCCGCTCGGGCTGGAAGAGGTTGATCAGGTCGGACAGCCCGGCACCGAGATACTCCGCGGTCTCCTCCAGCACGGCCAGCGCCACAGGGTCCGCCTCGGCCCCGGCCGGCGGATACGCCGCGGCCAGCATCGCGGTCAGCGCCGTCTCCTCGTCGACACCCTCCGGCGGCTGTCCGCCCTCCTCCCGCCAGCGCTCCAGCAGGGACTCCGCGCCCGCGTACGCCTCCAGGCAGCCGAGGGCGCCGCACCGGCACCGCCGCCCCCTGACCCGTACGGTCAGATGCCCCCACTCGACCGCCCGGCCGTGCTCCACCTCGGGGGTGACGAGGCAGGCACCCACACCGGAGCCGAACAGTACGACGGCGGCGTTGCGCGCCCCGCGCCCGCCGCCGAACCACATCTCGGCCTGGCCGAGCGTCTTGGCGCCGTTGTCGATGACGTACGGGACGGTGTCGGGCAGTTGCGAGGTGGAGCGCAGCAGGTGCTCCAGCGGGACCGCGTCCCAGCCGATGGTCTGGCCGTGGACGACGGCGCCGCGATCGGGGGTGCGCTCCACGATGCCCGGGACGCCGATGCCGACGCCGAGCAGCCGCTCGGGCGCGATACCGGCCTCGGCGAGCACCTCGGCGATGCCGTCGCGGATGTGGCCGACGATGACCTCGACCTCGTAGCGCTGCTGTTCCAGGGGCCGCTCGGCGCGGGCGAGTTCGGTCAGGGTCAGGTCGAACAGCTCGATCCGCACCCGGGTCTCGCCGACGTCGACGCCGATCATGTGGCCGCTGGCGGGTGCCACGCGCAGCAGGGTGCGCGGACGGCCGCCGTCGGAGTCGACGCTGCCGGCCTCCTCCACCAGGCCGTCGGCGACCAGGTCGGAGACGACGTTGCTGACCGAACCGGAGCTGAGGCCGGTCGCCGGGCCGAGTTCGAAGCGGCTGAGGGGGCCGTCGAAGTAGAGCCGCTGCAGCACGACGGTGCGGTTCGCCCGCCTGAGGTCGCGTACCGTGCGTCCGTTCCGCCCCGCAGCCATGTGGCTCCCTTCGCACCCTGTTCGACCTGCAACATACCTCCGAGTGCCAGCCCGGCGCGACTTTCTCCTACCCTTAGTTCACGCTGTGAGCTAAGAGGTGCTCACGACACGCGCCCTTCGGAGACCGTCAGGTCCTCGATCTCGTCGAGGGCCGCGACGAGTTCGGGCGCGACCACGTCCTGGACCCAGCGGTCGTGCTCCTCGCCGGCCTCGCGCGGGATCGTCTCGGTGAGCATGATCAGGTAGAGGTAGGTGCGGTAGAGCGCGAGGCGGAGCAGCGCCGGGGTGTCGAACTCGGCCCGTCCGCCGGCCTCCCGGTAGCCCGCGAGGAACGACTCGTCCTTCTTGATGTCCCCCAGCAGCGCCAGCGAGACGAAGTCGGCCAGCGGATCGCCCCAGAACATGCGCTCGCCGTCGATGAGCCCGCCGATCCGGGGCTCCCCCGCCGCCCGGTCGACCAGGATGTTGCCCTGCCACAGGTCGAAGTGGACGAGGCCCGGCGTCCTGACCTCGTCGAGTGCCGGGTGGGCCGCCCGCGCGGTGCGGGCCACCTCGTCGACGGCGCGGGGCAGCCGGGCCTGATAGTGGCGGGCGTCGTCGAGGACGGCGTCGAGCATCCCGGTGAAGGCGGTCCGCCAGTCGCGGGACAGATGCCCGAGCGCCCCGGACGGATAGCCGTAGCCCGGTCCGGTCACCCGGTGCAGCCGCGCCACCAGCCCGCCCAACTCCGTGCGAAGCACGGCCTGTTGGTCATCGGTGAGCCAGGAGCCCCAGGCCTCACCGGGGCAGGCGGTCATCAGCAGATGGCGTCCGTCGGTGTCGCCCCCGACGCATACGAGGCGCGGCGCCGGTATACCGGCCGCGGCGGCACAGCGGTAGAACTCGGCCTCGGAGACCAGCAGTTGCTTCTCGTAGCTGAGCCCGGGGGCGTCCGGCGCGAGCTTCAGCACGTAGCGGCTGCCGTCGGTGAGCCGCAGTTCCTCGACCGTGTTGTACGTGCCGCCGCCCAGCGGGCGCAGCTGGACGAGGCGGTCGGGAGGGATCTTCGAGCCCTCCAGGATGCGCCGGGCCCGTTCCCAGGAGTCCACCACCGTCCGCCCACCCCTCCCCTGCGCTCGGCCGGCCCCGTACACGTCAGCGACGTGACGCCCGTCCGCGATCAACGCGTCCAGCCATTCCCCGGCTGCCGCCGCGTCCGTCCCCGGCATGCGATCCCCGTACAGCGTACGAAAGGCGTCCCGCACTCCGGGTGCCATTCGCGAACCGTCGCCACAGACGTACGCCGGGGCCCCGGCGCCGAGCAGTTCCCCCACCTCGTCCGCCTCGGCGGCGGGGCGCTGCCGCACGAACGCGCCCGGTACGCCCCAGCCCGAGCGCGCCGGCGCCTCCGACAGGCAACGGGACGGCCCGGTGTGCGGCGGTCGGACGCCCCTGCAAGCGTGGTCGACCGGGCAGGTCCGTCCGCGCCGCTGCACTGCACGATCGTGTGGTCGAGAAGGTCTCCCGGACCTTGCGCAAGTCCCCGGTGTACGCCGTGCTCCGGCCGGTGCTTGCCGTGGCCGACGTGCTGCCGCCGTTCCGGCGCCGGTCGTCGCCGGCCGCACGGCCGGTGCCGCCATGCTGTCCTGACCGTCCACCGATCCGCGAGGAGACGCACCGACATGTCGACCAGCACCGCACCCTGGTGGCGCGACGCCGTCATCTACCAGGTCTACGTCCGCAGCTTCGCCGACGGCAACGGCGACGGCGTCGGTGACATCGCCGGTATCCGCTCCCGGCTGCCCTACCTCAGCAGCCTCGGCGTCGACGCGATCTGGATCAACCCCTGGTACAGGTCGCCGATGGCCGACCACGGTTACGACGTCGCCGACTTCCGGGAGATCGACCCGCTGTTCGGCACGGTCGCCGAGGCGGAGCAGCTCATCGAGGAGGCGCACCGCCACGGGATCCGCGTCATCCCCGACATCGTGCCCAACCACACCTCCGACCAGCACGAGTGGTTCCGGGCGGCGCTGGCCGCCGGGCCGGGCAGCCCGGAACGGGAGCGCTACGTCTTCCGCGCGGGCCGCGGGCCGGCCGGCGACGAGCCGCCCAACGACTGGGCGTCCTGCTTCGGCGGCCCGGCCTGGACACAGCTGCCCGACGGAGAGTGGTACCTGCACCTGTTCGCTCCCGAGCAGCCCGACCTCAACTGGCGGCACCCGGAGGTGCGGGCGGAGTTCGAGTCGATCCTGCGCTTCTGGTTCGGCAAGGGCGTGGACGGCTTCCGCATCGACGTCGCGCACGGCCTGGTCAAGCATCCGGAACTGCCCGACCTGCCGCCCCGGCCCGAGGCTCCGGCGGAGGGCAGGCCGCAGCACTTCGACCATCCGCACTGGGACCGGGACGAGGTCCACGACATCTACCGCGCGTGGCGGCGGGTGGCCGACGAGTTCCCGGGCGACCGGTCGTTCGTCGCCGAGGCCTGGGCGGACAGCCCGGAGCGGCTCGCCGCGTACGTACGCCGGGACGGGCTGCACACCGCCTTCAACTTCGACTTCCTGATGTCCAGTTGGGACGCGAAGGACCTGCGCGCCGTCATCGACGACTCGCTCGCGATGCTCGGCGCGGTGGGCGCACCGGCCACCTGGGTGCTCTCCAACCACGACGTCGTGCGCCACCCCAGCCGCTACGGCCGCGAGGTGGTCAAGCGGTGGGTGGCCAACGAGACGTACCGGCCCGAGGGCCCGCTCGATCTGGGACTCGGCACGCGCCGGGCCCGCGCGGCGGCCCTGCTGATGCTGGCCCTGCCCGGCGGCGCCTACGTCTACCAGGGCGAGGAGCTCGGCCTGCCGGAGGTGGAGGACCTGCCGGAGAGCGTGCTCCAGGACCCCGTCTGGGAGCGGTCCGGGCACACCGACCGGGGGCGTGACGGCTGCCGGGTGCCGATCCCGTGGTCGGGACGGAGCGCACCGTACGGCTTCGGCCCGGAGAACGCGTCGGCCGCCCCCTGGCTGCCGCAGCCGGAGCTGTGGGGAGAGCTGAGCGTGGCCGCGCAGACCGGCGACGAGAACTCGATGCTGGAGCTGTACCGCAGCGCCCTGCGCCTGCGCCGCGAGCACCCCGCCCTCGGCGACGGCGGCCTCAGGTGGCTGGACGCCCCGGCCGGCGTGCTCGACTTCGGCCGCGACCCGGGTTTCCGCTGCGTGGTGAACCTGTCGGCCGAGCCGTACCGGCTGCCGGAGGGCACCTCGGTCCTGCTGGCGAGCGGGCCGGTGCGGGACGGCATGCTGACGACGGACCAGGCGGCCTGGCTGGCCGTGCGGATGCCCGCCACGTCGTAACCCCGCTCCCCCGGGCGGGCGCGACCGGTCGGCGGGCCCGCCCGCGGCCGTTTCGACGCGTCGGCCGTGCGTCAGCGTGAGAACCTCGAGATCCTTGGTGTCCTGGGTATTCCCCATGACGTGTGTCCGCCTCCGGCCGGTGTTTGTGCGCCAGGAACGATCCAGGCGTCCTCGGGGTCGGCTACGGTCCTCGACGACGGGCCCCACCCCGCCGATCACGCCCGATGCCCCCGGGAAAGGAGCACGGCCCGCGGATGCGACTCGTACGTGACCGCTCCACGTCCTTCGGCCGTCTGGTGAGGCGGTACCGGGACCCCGTGGTCGTGCAGACGCTGCGGTCGGCGACCGCGGCGGCGATCGCGTACGTCGTGGCACTGCGCCTGAGCCCCGAGCCGGCGCCCCTGACCGCCCCGCTCACGGCGCTGCTCGTCGTCCAGGTGACCCTGTACGCCACGCTCACCAACGGCATCCGCCGGGTGAACGCGGTGGTGGCCGGCGTCCTGGTGGCGATCGCCTTCAGCCAGCTGGTCGGTCTGACCTGGTGGAGTCTCGCGCTGCTGATCGTCGCCTCGCTGGCGGTCGGGCATCTGGTGCGGGTCGACGAGTACGTGCCCGAGGTGGCGATCAGCGCGATGCTGGTCCTCGGCGTCACGACCGTCGGCGACACGGCCTGGGCGCGGGTGGTGGAGACCCTGATCGGCGCGGTCGTCGGACTCGGCTGCAATCTCCTCCTCCCGCCGCCGGTGTGGCTGGACGAGGCGGGCGAGTCGATCGAGGGGCTGGCCCGCCGGGTGCGGCAGCTGATGCTGCGCATGGGCGAGGAGGCCGCGGGCCGCCCGCCGGTCGAGCAGGCGACGCAGCGGCTGTACGAGGCGCGCCGGCTCGACCACGACATCGTCGAGGTGGACGCGGCCCTGCGGCAGGCCGAGGACAGTCTGCGGCTCAATCCGCGGGTGCGCGAGGGCCTGCTGCACCGGGTGGTGCTGCGCACGGGGCTGGACACGCTGGAGATCTGCACGGTGGTGCTGCGGGTGCTGGCGCGTACCTTCACCGACCTGACCAAGGCACGCGCGCCGGAGCCGCCGTTCACGCCCGGGACGGGCGCCGCCGTGGAGCAGTTGCTGTCCGAGATCGCCGACTCAGTGGTCAGCTTCGCGGTGCTGGTCACCAGCCCCGTCAGTACGAGCGCCGAGTCCGCCGAGTCCCGGCTGGCCGCCGGGCTGCGGCAGGCCGCGACCACCCGCGACAAGCTGGCCCAGCTGCTGCTCGAGGAGGTGGAGCGGGACGCCCGTACCTGGCACTTCTACGGTGCCGTACTGACCGAGGTGAACCGCATCATCGACGAGATGGACACCGAGCACCGCTCGCGCCGCCTCTTCGAGGAGCTGGACCGCAACGCCCGGGACCAGCGCGAGCGCATGCCGCGCCTCACGCGGCTACGGGAGAGCGTGCGCGACGCGAGACCGCTGCGCAGGGTCGCCGGCCAGTCGGTCGACGACGACGGCTGACGAGCCGGCCTTCATTGCACCCTGCGCAACGCCGGTTGCCGTTCTTGCGAACACCCCGTGGCGCACGCCATGGTGGCGTGTCACGACCGGGACGAGCGGCGACCTGAGGTGTGGACATGGGCAGTGGGACAGGAGCGGCGGGCGGCGGCTGGAGCAGGCGCCGCTTCGTCGGCGCGCTCGGCGGCGCGGCCGCGGCGACGGCGCTGCCGTCTCCCGCGCCGCCCGGATCCGGTCCCGGCCGCACCGTCCCGGCCGACGGGGCGGCGCCCTCCCCCGGGCCGTCGGCCCGCCACGCGCCGCCGGGGCCCGCGGGCCCCCGCCCGCTCTACCTCGGCACCTACACCTCCGTCGACGGCGGCGGCACGGGCATCGGACTGGCCACCTACGACTCCGCGAGCGGCGCCGTCACCGGGACGGGGACGCTGACCGGCGTGCCCGATCCCTCGTACCTCGCGGTCCACCCGGACGGGCACACCCTGTACGCGGTGGACGAGCGGGACGACGGCGCCGTGACCGCCGTACGGCTCGCCGACCGCAAGGTGCTGGGCGCGCGCAGCACCGGAGGGGCGGGCCCCTGCCATCTCTCGGTGCATCCCGGCGGCCGCTGGCTGCTGAGCGCCAACTACACCTCGGGCAGCGTGGCCGTGCATCCGATCGGCGACGCGGGCGCCCTGGGCGAGCGCACGGACACGGTGACGCACTCGGCTCCGGCGCCCGGACCGGGTCAGCAGGGGCCGCACGCGCACCAGTTCGTCACCGGCCCGGACGGCCGCCATGTGCTCGCCGTGGACCTGGGCACGGACACCGTCTACACGTACCGCCTCGACGAGCGGCGCGGCACGCTCACCGAGGTCGCCCAGGCGCACACCAGGCCGGGCGCCGGGCCGCGCCATCTCACGTTCCACCCCGGCGGCCGGTACGCCTACCTGGCCAACGAGGTGGACGACACGGCCGCGGTCTGCGCCTACGACGCCTCGACCGGCCGGCTGACGATCGGCGAGCCGCAGTCCACGGGCTCCGGCCCGGGCACCAACTACCCGGCGCAGTTCCTGGTGACCGCCGACGGCTCGTTCGCCTACCTGGCCAACCGCGGCGACAACAGCCTGGCGCGCTACGCGGTCGAGGCGGACGGGGCCCGGCTCCGGCTGCTCGGCACGGTGCCGGTGTCCGGCGACTTCCCGCGCCAGATCGCCTTCGGCGCGGACGGGAGGCTGCTGTTCGCCGCGAACCAGAGGTCGGGCACCGTCAGCGTGTTCCACGTGGACGCCGGGAGCGGTGGACTGCGCCTGGCCGGCGAGCCGTTCGCCTCACCCGTCGCCGTCTGTGCGCTGCCGCTGTAGGGCGCGCGGGCAGGAAGCGGCGGCGGCCTGCGCGAGCAGGACGTGCACGCGCTCCGTGAGCTGCGCGACGTCGTCGGCGGGGGCGTGGAACGGCAGGCGTACGTCGCCGTGGGCGCGGGTGCGCTCGATGCGCAGCGTCAGCCCGTGCCGGTCGACGGCGAGGGGCTGGACGCGCACCGCGCCGTGCAGGCCGTCCTGGTCGACGAGCCGGGTGAGCCGCTCGACGGCGTCGCCGTGGCAGTCGGCGAGGTGCGTCAGGAGCCGGGCCTCGGCGAGGGCGAGCGGGTCGGGCCCGGCCGCGGCGAAGTCGTCGAGGTCGACGACCACCGCGCCGGACGGCCGGCGCAGCACGATCCTGGTGGGCCGCAGCGCGAGGCCGCCGTCGCCGGGCACGAAGTACCCGGCGAGCCAGAGCCGGGCCCGGATGCGGTCGCGGACCGGGACGGGCGCCACGTCGGCGAACTCCAGCACGGCGTGCGGCTCACCGCGGGGCGCACAGATCGCGGCGGCGAGCAGAGCGCTGTCCTCGGGCACCTGCAGCAGCACCCGGCCGTCCTCGTCCACGCGGTGCGCACCGACGAACTCCTCGCGGCCGCCGTCCGCGGTCACCGCGCAGGACCAGGCGGTGGCGAGCACCGACCGGGCCCGCCGGGCCGCGGACGGCGCGGCCGTCCAGCTGGGGCTGTCCGACATCCCAAACCTCCCTTATTAGGTAAGCCTTGCCTAACCTATCGGAGAACAGGGCGCACGCCAACCACGGGGCACCGAGGACGATCGCGCCCCGGGAGCCCAGGCGGCCGGACGGGAGACGGGTGGCGCGTCAGTACATCTAGGGCGAGACGACACCCAGCAGCGCCCGGGCGCACAGGTCCCGCACCTGCTCGCGGGTCAGGTCCGAGCGCCGCAGCCATTCCAGGCAGACGGCCGTGGTGAAGGCCAGCCAGCCGCGCACGGCCAGCTTGAGGTCGGGGCGCCGCCGGGCCGCCTCGCCGAGTTCGGGGTCGGCGGCGATCGTCGCCAGGATCTGCCGCTCCTGCGCGGCCAGCGCCCGCTGGTAGATCCTCCGTATGGTCCGGTCCCCCGCCGCGTCCGCCCGGTGGAAGGCGCGGAAGCCGTGCGCGTGGGCGTGCGCGTACTCCAGGAACGTGTCGAGCCCGGCGGCGAGTTGCTCGCGCGCCGGCACCCCCGGCACGGCCGCCGTCATGCGCAGCATCCGCTCGCTCTCGCGCTCGACCACGGCCGCGAAGAAGTCCCGCTTCGTCGGGAAGTAGTGGTACAGCAGCCCGCGTGAGACGCCCGCGATCTCGGCGACCTGCTCGATCCACACCTCGTCGTACGGGCTCTCGGAGAACAGCCGCGCCCCCACCGAGAGCAGCTGCTCCCTGCGCTCCTCGGTGCTGAGCCGGCGGCGCGTGCGCCCGCCCTGGTTCGCGGCCATGTCCGCACTTTACTTGACGCCGGTTCAACGGGAGGACCAGACTGAGGCCGCTATTGAACTCACGTACAACAGGTGCACGACAGCTCAACCTGCCGCTGATTCAAGGGAGATCGCGTCATGGCGGAGACGACGACGGGGACCGGACCGCGGACAGGGGCCCCACTTCCGAAGGGGTTCCGCAGCGCCGAACAGGGCTGGCCCGAGCTCCACCGCATCCCGCATCCCCCGCACCGCGTCCCCCTGCTCGGCGACGTCCTCGGCGCCGACCGCCGCACGCCCGTGCAGGACTCGATGCGCCACGGCCGGCAGCTGGGGCCGATCTTCCGGCGCAAGGCCTTCGGCAACGAGTTCGTGTTCGTCTGGGGCGGCGCCCTGGCGGCGGACCTGGCGGACGAGGCGCGCTTCGCCAAGCATGTGGGCCTCGGCGTCGCCAATCTGCGCCCCGTCGTCGGGGACGCGCTGTTCACGGCGTACAACCACGAACCGAACTGGCAGCTCGCGCACGACGTCCTCGCCCCGGGCTTCAGCCGGGAGGCCATGGAGGGCTACCACCCGATGATGCTGGCCGTGGCCGGGCGGCTGACCGACCACTGGGACCGCGAGCTGGCGGCGGGCCGGCCGGTGGACGTGCCCGGCGACATGACCAAACTGACGCTGGAGACGATCGCGCGCACCGGCTTCGGGCACGACTTCGGGTCCTTCGAACGCTCCCGGCCCCACCCCTTCGTGTCCGCGATGGTGGGCACCCTGTCCTACGCCCAGCGGCTGAACACCGTGCCGGCGCCGCTGGCCCCCTACCTGCTGCGGAAGGCCGCGCGGCGCAACGACGCCGACATGTCCTTCCTCAACCGCACGGTCGACGACCTGGTGCGGGCCCGCCGGGCCGGGGACGGCGGCGGAAGGGGGGATCTGCTGGACCGGATGCTGGAGACGGCCCACCCGCGCACCGGCGAGCGGCTGTCCGCCGAGAACGTCCGCCGCCAGGTCATCACCTTCCTGGTCGCCGGTCACGAGACGACGTCCGGCGCGCTCTCCTTCGCCCTGCACTACCTCTCCCGGCACCCGGAGGCCGCCGCCCGCGCCCAGGCCGAGGTGGACGCCGTGTGGGGCGACGCGCAGACGCCCGGCTACGACCAGGTCGCCAAGCTGCGGTACGTGCGCCGGGTGCTGGACGAGTCGCTGCGGCTGTGGCCGACCGCGCCGGCCTTCGCGCGGGAGGCGCGCGAGGACACGCTGCTGGCCGGGGAGCATCCGATGAAGCGCGGCGCGTGGGCGCTGGTGCTGACCATGATGCTGCACCGCGACCCCGAGGTGTGGGGTGCCGACGCGGAGCGCTTCGACCCGGACCGCTTCGACCCCAGGGCCGTACGATCGCGGGCCCCGCACACCTTCAAGCCGTTCGGCACGGGGGCGCGGGCCTGCATCGGGCGGCAGTTCGCGCTGCACGAGGCCACGCTGGTGCTCGGCCTGCTGCTGCGCCGCTACGACCTGCGGCCCGACCCCGGCTACCGGCTGCGCGTGACCGAGCGGCTGACGCTGATGCCGCAGGGGCTGCGACTGCACCTGGAGCGGCGCGCGGTGCCCGCCGGGGCGGCTTCGCCGACGGCCTTCGACGAGGCGCCGTCAGACCTGCGCCGTCCAGTGCCCGGGGCGGGCGACTGAGTCCGGCAGCCGCGTGCCCGCGGTGCCGCGGGCCGCGTCGACCTGAGGCTGGGTGAGGAAGAAGGCGCCGGTCAGATCGGCGTCGCCGAGGTCGGCGTCGCGCAGGTCGGCGCCGATCATGTCCGCGGCGCGCAGATCGGCCCGGGTCAGGTCGGCGGCGATGAGGCAGGCGCCGCGCAGGTTGGCACCGCGCAGATCGGCACCCTTGAGCCGGGCACCCATCAGATCGGCCCCGCGGCGGTCCTTCCCGCGTCCGCGGGCCCCCGCCCGCACCAGTTCGCTGGTGCGCAGCAGCAGCTCGTCGACCTCGCGCCGATGCGCGGCCACGTCCAACTCGGCCAGCTGCTGCGGAGCCCGACGGGTGAGCTCCTCGGTCGCCTCGAGCATGCGGCGCAGATCGTCTCCGAGCGGACGGGCGGGCGGCAGCGTCAACGCCTCGCTCAGATACAGGAGCAGCTCGTGCAACTGCCGCACCACCGGGAACACGTCGAACATGCGCCGTGCCCGCTCGGGCGGCCCCGCACGCCAGTCCTGCCCGCCGAAGGTGACCTGCGAGACCTTCTGGCCCGCTCCGAAGCAGTCGTAGACGGTGCAGCCGCTGAACCCCGCGTCCCGCAGCCGTGCGTGGATGCCGCAGCGGTGGTCCTCCCGCAGATTCGGGCACGGCTCGCCGGCCTGCTTGTCGATGGCGAAATCGGCGGAGGCGGCGAAGGGCAGGGCGACACAGCACAGCCCGAAACAGCGCGCGCAGTCGCCGCGCAGGTCGGTCCGGTCCGCCGTTTGATCTGGCATGACACCGAGGATATCCGGCAGCGGCGCGACGACCTGCTGCTTTTACGGGCCCCCGATCTCCTTGAGCAGTTTGGCGATCTTCGCCTTCCTCGCCGTGATGGCACGCTCCAGCAGCCGCAGGTGGGTCGGCGACTCGGGGACGGCGGCCTCGAACGCGGCCAGACGCCTGCGTTCCACGGCGAGCGCGGTTCTCCGCCGTGAGGCGGGGTCCGGCGGCGGGGGCGGGGTCCGGCCGTTGAAGACGACGTTGTGCTGGGGGCGTTCGGTGAACACGGCCTCCCGTTCGGCGGCCTCCGCGTCGGGCGGGTACTCGATCCGTATGCCGATGACCCAGGGGCCCCACTGCTGCTCCCGCAGATGCGTGCGCACGCGGGTGAGCGGGGCGACCGAGATGCCGACGTAGAGAAGGCCCTCCAGTCCGTACAGGCGGTACAGAGCCGTGCGGCCGCCGGTGTGCAGGCTGCCCTCCTCGTCGAACAGACCCCGCAGGAACTGCGCGTCGACATCACCCATACCGCCGCCCCCCCCTTCGCTCCTCCCTGCTCCCACGGTGGCACGCGGGTCTGACAACGGCCCCGGCACAACCGAACCTCACCGATGAGTTTCCGGGGGTGTGGGGGTCTCCTCATACAACGGAAAACAAGCTCGGATACCAAGGTCTTGAGCCCCACTTCAGGCGGGAGCCCATCCACACACACAGGGGAGAGATCATGTGCAGTCACCGGCCTTCGTGCCTCACATCGGACAGCCCGGACCACCACACCGCCGTGATCGTCGCGGCCCACCCCGAACAGGGCTGGAGCCTGCTGTGCGACGGCACGATCGTGTTCGACGACACCGGTGAACTGCTCCCGGACGGCCGGGTCGTGGACCCGCACCGCACCCTCGGCCCGCTCGCCGTCGCGGCCTGACGCGGAACGGCCGTACCTCCCGATGCGGGGGCCCCGGCCGACGGCGGCGGGAGTCGGCAGGGCGGTCGGGGCGCCCCGGCGGCTCAGTACCGCTGCGCCTTGACCAGCTTCGGGGTCAGCACCGGCTGGGGAGGCTTGCGGCTGATGGCGATCGGGTTGGCCTTGTCGCCCGGGGCGAGGTCCTCCGCGCCGACGTAGCGGGTCTCCACGGTCTTGCCGGAGGAGTCGAGGAAGTCGACCTGGACGGCGTAGGACGCCTTCTTGTCGGTCTTGTTGGTGATGGTGACGACGACGGCGAGCAGCCCGCCGGTCTGCGAGCGCGGCTTGCCGGTCATGGTGACCTCGGACATCGCGTTGCCCGGTGCCTTGACGTTCTTCAGCTCGGTCTGGGCGGCCTGGTTGGCCCGCTCGACGCCGGCCGACACCGAGGCCTCGAAGGAGGACGCGGCGGCCGAGGCGGACGCGGCCGCGGAGGAGGCCCTGGCCCGTGCCGACGCGGCCGCCGAGGACAGGGCGGAGGCTGCCGTGCCCGAGAAGGATGCGGTGTCCGGCGGAGTGGGCCGTTCGGTGGTCGGCGTACTCGAACCGCCGCTGTTGTTGTCCGAACTGCACGACACCAGTGCCAGCGTGCTCGCGGCGGCCACGGCCAGCACGACGGCCAGCGGCCGGGACCGGCCCGCCCGCGCCCGGTGGGATGCCCCTGCCTTCATCGTCCGACGTCCTCTCGCGTGATCACGGAAATACAGCGAGATGAACCCTATGTCGGAATATAGCGCGGGGCATGTCGTCGAGAAGCGGCCCGGCCGGACCTCCCGGCCCCTGCCGTCAGGCCTCGTCCCGCGTGAGGGCGAGCAGCCGGTCCAGGACCCTGGGGCCGCCGGCCCGCACCCCGTCGTGCTCGAACTCGTCGGTCACCCAGGTGCGCAGGCCGCGGATCGCGCGGGCGGTCCGCAGGGCGTGGGCCGTGTCGACGTACATGTCGTCGTGGTAGACGGCGGCCGCCACCGGGACGTCGTTGGCGGCGAGACGCGCGGGGTCGTACAGCGGCCGCCAGTCGGTGCGGGCGGCGAGGAGTTCGGCCGTCTCGCGCAGCGGGCGCAGCGCCGGGTCGCAGTCGAACATCCACGGGTGGACCGACTCGCCGGTGAACAGCAGCGGACCGTCGCCGGTCAGGGTCTTGGCCGCGTCGAACTGCGGGAACTCGGCGCGGACCCGTTCGGCCGACCAGTCGGTGGGGCGCGCGTCCTGGCCGTAGATCGCCTCGTGGACGAGGGCGTACAGCGGGTGGCCCGCGTACGACAGCAGGCCCTGGACCGCTTCCTGGAAGGTGTCGGAGAGCCCGGGGCCGTGCGGGGTGCGCACGAAGGCGTCCTCGAGCAGGTGGTGGAGGCGGTGGGTGCCCTCGCCGCTGCCGAGCATGATGCCGAGGGACTGGAAGGCCTCGACGGTGAGGCGGTAGCCGTTCGGCAGGGTCACGTCGTGGGTGAGGAGGTGGTCGGCGATGCGGCGGGCGCGCTCGACGTCCTGCGGGTAACGCGCGTAGTGCGCGGCGACCTTGCGCTCGATGCGGGGGTAGGCGGCGCGGTAGACCTCGTCGGCGTGCGCGTCGAGGGAGGGCAGACCTCCGGTGATCACGGCGGCGGCGAGGCCCTCGGGCGCGCTGGAGAGGTAGTGCACCGTGCAGAAGCCGCCGAAGCTCTGGCCGAGGACGGTCCAGCGGGCGCCGCCGGTGACCTGGCCGCGGATCGCCTCGCAGTCCCGCACGATGGCGTCGGCCCGGAAGTGGGCGAGGTAGTCGGCCTGTTCGGCGGGGCCGCCGCGCAGCGGGAGGGTCTGCCGGTTGGCGGGCGTGGAGCTGCCGGTACCGCGCTGGTCGAGGAGCAGGACGCGGTGGTCCCTGAGGGCCCGGCCGAGCCATCCCTGACGTCCGACGAAACGGTTCGCCCCGAAGCCGGGGCCGCCCTGGAGGTAGACCAGCCACGGCAGGTCCGCCTGCGCCTTGTCACTCGCGACGACCTCGCGGGCGTAGAGCTCGATGGTCTCCCCGGCCGGGTCGTCGTGGTCGAGGGGCACGGTGAAGCGGCGGTCGGTGAGGACGACGCCGGGCTGACGGTACGAGGCGGTCAACGGGTCTCCAGGGACGGACGGATGTCGGGCCGCGTCCCACTTCATCACATGTTCGTCCGGCCGCCGACCCCCGGGATCATGAAAACCTACTGAACCCCTGATCAGCGGGCGGAGAGGCTGGAACGCCGTACGACCAGCTCCGGCTGGAGCACCACGCGCCGGTGCTCATGGCGCGCGGGCCGGTTCTCGGCCTCCGTCTCCTCCAGCAGCAGCTCGGCTGCGAGGGCGCCCATGGTGACCGCGGGCTGCCGGACGGAGGTGAGCGGGACGGCCGCAGCGGCGGCGAACTCGATGTCGTCGTAGCCGACGATGGCGAGGTCCTCGGGGACGCGGACGCCGGCCGCGTACATGGCCTGGAGCACGCCGAGGGCGAGCAGGTCGTTGGCGCAGAAGACGGCGGTCGGGCGGTCGGCGAGGCCGAGGAGGCGGGCTCCTGCGTCGCGTCCCGCGGCCACGTCGAGGCGCTCGGTGGGCAGTTCGCGCAGGCTCTCGGGGCCCAGGCCCGCCTCGGCGAGCGCGTTCAGCGCGCCGGTACGCCGGTCGCGCACCTGGTTGAGGCCGGGCGGTCCGCTGACGTAGGCGATGGTCCGGTGCCCGGCGTCCACGAGGTGCCGCACGGCCAGTGCGCCACCCGCCACGTCGTCGACCGACACGGAGCACTCGGTGGTGGAGTCGCCGACGCGGTCGACCAGGACGAAGGGGATGTTGTGCCGCCGGAACGTCTCGATGTTGCGGCCGGAGGCGTCGGTGGGAGTGAGCAGCACGCCCCGCACCCGCTGCTCGGCGAAGAGCGAGAGGTACTCGGCCTCCTCGCCCGCGCTCTGCGCGCTGTTGCAGACCATGACGCCCAGCCCGGCGTCGCGGGCGGCGCGCTCCGCGCCGCGGGCGACGTCGACGAAGAACGGGTTGCCCATGTCGAGGACGAGCAGCCCCATGATCCGGCTGCGGCCGGCGCGCAGTTGCCGCGCCGACTCGCTGCGGACGTAGCCGAGCCGGTCTATGGCGGACTGCACCCGGGCCCGGGTCTCCGTGGCGACCGTGTCCGGGCGGTTGATCACGTTCGACACCGTGCCGACCGAGACTCCGGCGGCGCGGGCGACGTCCTTGATACCCACCGACTGGGACATCAGGCAGGGACCTCCTGGGGGACGCGGGACGGCCGGAAGGCCATCACATTACCGTCAACAAACGACGTATCGTGCCCGGTCACGCGGGCAGTCCGAAGTCGATGACGTGGAGCGCCGAGGGTGTCGTACCGCTCGACCTCTCCTGGTACATGAACGACAGGACGCCGTCCGCCCGCACCCGCGGTTCGTCGACGACGACCTCGCCGAAGGCGTCGAGTCCGCCGCCGTCGTACAGCAGCGTCCAGTCGGTGTACCCGCTGGATCCGGAGGCGCCGGCGATCCGGCCGTAGGGCAGGACCGCGTACGCGTTGTCGTACCGGTCCAGGACCAGCTGGGTGCGCTGGCTGGAGTCGAGGGCGACCGGGATCTCGTTCTTCTCCCACCTGCCGGAGGGGCGCTTGCGCAGGTGGAAGGCGCGGCCGTGGGCGGTGCGGTCGGCGACGTAGGCGGTGGTGCGGCGGCCGGGGACGTAGCTGATGATCGCGTGCGGAAGGCCGGCGGAATCGGTCCACTGGCTCTCCTGGTTCATCAGCGAGTGGTCCGGGGCGAGGGCGTCGACGACCAGTCCGGCGTCGGTGACGGCCACCGTCTTCGCGCCGCCGGTGGTGCCCACGACGGTGCCGGCGTCGTTGCGCCAGGTGCGGCCGCGGTCGGCCGAATGGACGTAGCCCGTGTCGTGGTTGGTGATGCCGCCGCCGTCGCACATCACCGCGGCGTTGTGCTCGCGCCAGGTGAACAGGGCGTGCAGCCGGCCGCTGGTGTCGTAGTCGATGCCGTGCAGATACATGCTGCGGGCGGTCGACGAGCCGTGCGAGGTGGTGTACGTGCCCGTCGAGCTGGTCCACTCCCCCAGCGCCGTCCACCTCGAACCGTCGTACTCGGCGAGGGCGTTGCGGCCGTCGCCGGAGATGCCCACGCGGTAGCTGAGCTGGAGCCCGCCCTCGGGGGTGGTGACGAACTGGGGGTAGGAAGACATCGGCGCGGTCGGCCGGTGTCATCGCCTCGGTCGCGGCGGGGTCGGCGTACATCAGCACCATGTACTTCACGCCGCCGCCTCCTCGGATGCGGCGGCCACGGACGCGGCCGCGCGGACCAGCGCGGCCGTGGCCGTGGAGCGGGAGTGCTGCGGCCAGGCGATCGTCAGGGTGGCCGGGGGCGCGTCCGGGATGTCGCGGTAGGCGATGCCCGGACGGGGGTAGCGGAGGGTGACGGATTCGGGCAGTACGGTCACCAGCTCGCCCAGTTCGACCAGGGTGAGCAGTTGCGCCAGGTCGGAGATGCCGTACTGCTCGACCAGGCCGTCCAGGTAGCGGGCCAGGCCGTCCAGGCGGCCGGGCTCGACTCCCGGGATGGCCAGGTCGGCGACGGAGAGGCGATCACGCACGGCCAAGGGGTGCGCGGCCGGGAGCGCGGCGACGCGGCGCTCCACGGACACCGGCTCCGAGTCGAGGCCGGTCGCGTCGAACGGTTCGTAGATCAGGGCCGCGTCCGCCTCGCCCTGGCGCAGCAGGCGCGCCTGGTCGCCCCAGCCGGAGAGCCGGACGGTGACCGGCAGGGCGGAGGGCTCGGCGGCATGGCGGGTGAGGATGGCGTCGAGCAGGCCGCCGTCGCCGTCCGCCTTGATGGCCAGGACGAGCTTGGACTCGGGGCCGGCCGCGCGCTGCGCCCGGCGGCCGGCGGCCTGCAGGGCGTCGAGGGCGATCCGGGCCTCCGCCAGAAGGACCGTCCCGGCAGGAGTCAGCCTGACACTGTGCGTGGTGCGCTCGAAGAGGGTGATGCCCAGGTCTGCCTCCAGCTTGCGTACGGCACGGGACAGGGGCGGGGCGGAGATGCCCAGACGCTCGGCGGCGCGGGCGAAGTTGAGCTCCTCGGCGACGGCGACGAAATAGCGCAGTGATCGGGACTCCACGTCCGGACACCTCCGTGACTCCACATCCGGACACCTTCGTGGCTCCACGTCCGAACACCCTCGTGGCTGAACGTCCGAACACCACCGTGGCTCCGCCTCCGAACCCTTCAGCGGCTCAGCGTCCGGACACCTCCGTGGTTCCACGAACCGGACACCTTCGTTCGGTATTACCCACAGGGTAACAAGCGTGATCCCTTCGGTCCTTCCCTCCCGTACGGCCGCGCCGCAGGATCGAGGCATGCGGTTCCCCGGCCCGTCCGTCGCGGCCCCAGGGGTCAACCGCCTTCCCAGCGAACCCCTTTGGAGCTTTTCCATGCTTGTCATCACCACGCCCACCGGCCAGATCGGACGGCAGGTCGTCGACGCCCTCCTCGACCGCGAGGAGCCGGTCCGCGTCATCGCGCGGGACCCGTCCCGGCTCTCGCCCCGGGTGCGCGAGCGCGCCGAGGTGGTCCAGGGGTCGCACCGCGACCTCGATGTCGTCACCAAGGCGTTCACGGGCGCGGATGCCGTGTTCTGGGTGGTGCCGCCGGACCCGAGCACGCGGAGCGTCGAGGGCTACTACGTCGACTACACGCGAGCGGCCTGCCAGGTGATCGCGGACCAGGGCGTCAAGCGCGTCGTCGGCGTCTCGACCATGGGCCACGGCATCGAGCGCAACGCCGGGCACCTGTCGGCCTCGCTCGCCAAGGACGCGATGATCGCGGACACCGGCGTGCCCTACCGGGCGCTGCGCGCCTCGGCCTTCATGGAGAACCTGCTCCGGCAGCTCGGGACCCTGAAGGACCACGGCGTGTTCTTCGGGCCGCAGCCCGCGGATCTCGTGGTCGCAAGCATCGCCACCCGCGACATCGCGGCGAAGGCCACCGAGCTGCTGCTCGACGGCGCCTGGAGCGGCCAGGACGGGGTTCCGCTGGTCAGCGCGGACGCCCTCTCCTTCGACGGCATGGCGCAGGTCGTCTCCGAGGTGCTGGAGCGGCCGGTCCGCTATCAGGAGGTCGGCGTGGAGGCGTACCGGGCGTCGATGCTGGAGCACGGGGCGAGCGAGGCCTGGGCACAGGGACTGGCGGACATGGCCGTGGCCCAGATCAACGGCGCCTACGACGAGGAGCACCGCACCGCACCGCCGAGCCCGACGACCTTCCGGCAGTGGTGCGAGGAGGTGCTCAGGCCGGCCTACCTGGCCTGAGCACCTCCTCGCGCCCGTCCGCCGGGGCTCTCCGAGCGAGTGCCGGATCGGCACCCGCGGCCAGGCGGGTGCGGTGCCGGCCGCCGGACGGCGTGGCGCCCCGAACCCACCTCGAACGGCTCTCCCTCGCCCGGGAGTTGGAGCTCGGCCCGGGCGCTGGGGGTGGACGTCGGCCTCGACGACGAGTGTGCCGTCCTCGCTGCGCCGACCCGCCTCGACGCCACACGGCGTCTCGTGCCCGTCCTTCGCGACGGCGAGGCCACCGCCGAGCGGACCACCCCGCGGCACGGCCACGTCACAGGCACGACCACGCCACCGGCACGGACTCGGCGCTCGCCACACGCCCGGCATCAGCGAGAACCGTCCGCCTCCACCTCCGCTCCCGCCTGCCCCTCCACCTCCGCTTCCCCCCTCCGCCTCCGCGTCGGTCGTCGCGATCCGGCACACCCGCCTGAGCAGGTCCCGTGTGCCGGTTCGGCGCGGCGGCTCAGGTGCGGGCGGGAGTCGCCGAAGCCGAGCGGTCACGCGGTGGTGGTGTTCCAGGACGCGTGCGGCGACGTGCGTCAGCTCACTGCCATCGCGCGGACGGCGGACGGTGAACGGCGGACGGCGAACGGCGGGCGGATGGCGAACGACGGACGGCGAACGACGGACGGCGGGCGCCAACCGCGGGCGGCAGACGGCCCGCCCGCAGTGCGTCGCCCCTGCGGGGCGGGTGAGAGGGCGCGTCCGGCGAGCCCCACAGCCCGCGGCTGAGACCGTACGCCAGTCCCCGGGCGGTCGCGCGCACCTCCTCGGGAAAGGCCGCCCGGACCAGGACACGGCACCGCCCGTCGTGGCGGCCACGTCGAAGGCGGCGACCTGGACGGCTGCGCAGGCCCCACGCGCCGATGTCCTCGCCTCCGCCCGCAGGAGCCATGGACGCCCCGTCCGGTTGATCCGGTACGCGTGCGCTGGACGGTGCCGGTGATGCCCGTACCGCTGGGGACGCCCGTACCGCTGGGGACGCCCGTACCGCTGGTGATGGCGGGAAGAGCCCTGGTTACGTGACGGGCTCAAGGACGGCATCCTTGGCTTGTGCCAAAGGGGCGGGTCATCGCAGTCATCGGCTATGCCGCGGCCACGCTGCTGTGCGTGGCCGCGGCGGCATGGACCGTGTTCACCGGCATCGCACAGCTGAACCTGCAGGGGAACGCCGTGGAGGTCCGGCTCGCCGAGTGCCACCGTGAGGACGGAGCACGAAACACAACGCACACCGCATGCACCGGCCCACTGCAGAACACCGCGAGCGCTCGCACCGTGAAGGTCCGTTACGACGGCCACCCGGGCGAGACCATCCGCGTCGCGCAGAAGCCCTGGGGAAGCTACGAAGCGGTGGACACAGGCTTTGTCTCCTGGGGCATAGCGGTCCTGATGCCCGTTCTGCCGCTCGTTGGGGCAGCGACTGCGGGAGCCCTCACCGTCAGAGAGTTTCGCCAGGCAAGGCGACCGGCCGCCTCCGATGGAGCTGGGTGAATCCTCGCCGCAGGCGACGGCGCACCGACGCCTGGGAGTGACGGATGAAGGCGCTGACTCGTGTCAGCGCACCCTGGAAGGAGATGGTGAAACGTTTCACGACTTCACAAGCGGCTCACGGCCTCCCGTCAAGGGGCACCGGACGGAATCCGGACCCATCCGCGAATGGTCCGTGGACGGGCACACCGAGACCTTGACGCCGTCCGGCCGATGCCGCTACGTTCCCTGAAACGATTCAAACAGTGTTCAGAGGTGGCCATGCCAGACCTGCCGGCCGTGAAGACAGCTCTCGCTGCACAGAGGATCGAGACCCCGTCGTGGGCCTACGGCAACTCCGGTACGCGACCGTCGCCCTGCACATTCCGTGGGACAGCGTCGACGACTACGGCGCGCTGGCGACATACGCCCACGACCTCGGCCTCAAACTCGGCGACAAAGCCCAAGTCGTCGTCGACACCGGACACCACGCACCCGGCACCAACATCGAAGTCATCGTCGCCACCCTCCTGCGCGAACACAAACTCGGCGGATTCGACTTCAACTCCCGCTTCTACGCCGACGACGACCTCATGGCCGGCGCCGCCGACCCCTTCCAACTCTTCCGCATCATGCACGAAGTCATCCACGCCAACGCCCTCACCACAGGCATCGCCTTCATGCTCGACCAATGCCACAACATCGAAGCCAAAATCCCCGCCATCATCCGCTCCATCATGAACATCCAGGAAGCAACCGCAAAAGCACTACTGGTAGACCACGACGCCCTCCACACCGCCCAGCACGACGGCAACGTCCTCGACGCCAACGCCATCCTCATGGACGCCTACAACACCGACGTACGCCCACTCCTCGCCGAGCTACGCGCCGAATCCGGACTCGACCCCGACCCCGTCGCCGCCTACCACCGCTCCGGCTGGCAGCAGCGCGTCACCGCCGACCGTGTCGGCGGCACCCAGGCCGGCTGGGGTGCCTGACCCCCGCTGCCGTCACACCCGCGCCGTTCCCATGAATCCCACGAAACAAGGAAGCGATCCGATCATGGCACCTCATCCCGAAGCCGCCGCTCTTCTCGCTCGTTCCCACCGGCTCGGTTCGGACCCCCGGAACACCAACTACGCGGGCGGGAACGCCTCGGCGAAGGG
>NZ_JBIWOE010000072.1:0-28825 GCF_044767585.1 Streptomyces sp. NPDC101225 | reverse complement strand
GGCTGGTGTGGGCGACGCTGGAGCGGGTGTCCAGGGCGCGCACCGCGCTGGACAGCGGCGTATAGGTCTGGTCTCCGGTGAGAGCGGGATCGCTGGTGAAGTAGCCGGTGAGATCGACGATCAGGGCGGCGGTGCCGCTGGTGCTGTTGATGTGGGTGTAGAGGTCGATTGTGCCGTCGTTGCCGACGGGGACGATCTGGTAGCCGGTCGCGGTGGTGGAGGCGGCGAAGTTGGTGGATGAGGTCTTGGGACGCTGGGTTCCGTCGGCGTAGGTGGTGACGTAGCCGCTGTCGGTCTCGGCGGTGATGGTGACGTCGACGGCGACCGCGGTGACCGAGGCCGGGACCGTGGTGGGTGCGCCGCTGACCGGCGTGGTGACGCTGTCGCCGGCGATCTTCAGGTGGGTGACGGAATCGGCTGCGACCGTGCTCGAGCCGGCGGTGACGCCGCTGGTGTAGGTCAGGCCGCTGCTGGAGCGGGTGTCGAGGATGCGGGTGGAGGTGACCGCCTGGTGGTAGCCGGCCGGGGTGTAGGGCTGGGCGGGGGGTACGACGGCGCCGGTCCACGTTTGGGCGCGGGCGAGCTGGCCGGTGAAGTAGTCGGTGCGGGCGGAGGCTTTGAGGGCGTCGCCGAGTTGGAAGTTGCCGCCGGCGCCGGTGCTGGGTGCGGTATGGCTGCCGGTGGCGACGAAGACGTCGTCGGCATACAGGTTCATGACGCCGGTGGTCTTGTCGTAGGTGGCGGTCAGGTGGGCCCAGGTGCCGAGGTGGACGGTGCCGCCGGTGATGGTGTCGAAGCTCCAGGCGGTACCTGCACCGGTGTTGAGGCTGAACTGCCAGCCGCTGGAGGCGGGGATCAGCAGGATCCCTGAATCGGCGCTGCCGCTCTGGGAGAGGACCGCGCCGCCGTACGCGGTGGGGTCGGCCCAGATGGACACGGTGAAGGATTTGGTCAGGTCCAGGGCCGGGTCTGTGTAGCGAACGGTGGAACTCAGTCGGTTTTGTTCAGCGGCGTCCGGCGGTGAGCCGGCCGTCGAAGGTGATGTCGAAGGCTTGGAGTGCGGCCTTCCAGCGCATGGTCCAGCGTTTGCGTCCGGTGCCGGTCGGGTCCAGGCTCATGACGGCCAGGTAGACGCACTTGAGGGCGGCCTGGTCGGTGGGGAAGTGTCCCCGGGCCCGGACGGCCTTGCGGATCCGCGCGTTGATGCTCTCGATCGCGTTGGTGGTGCAGACGATCTTGCGGATCTCCACGTCGAACTGGAGGAAGGGCACGAACTCGGCCCAGGCGTTCTCCCAGAGCCGGACGATCGCCGGATACTTCCCGCCCCAGGCGTCGGTGAACTCCACGAACCGCTCCAGGGCGGCCTCCTCGGTCGGCGCGGTGTAGACGGGCCTGAACGCCTTCGCGATCTTCTCCCAGTCCTGCCGAGCCGCGTAACGAAAGCTGTTCCGCAGCAGGTGAACGACACAGGTCTGGACGATCGTCGCAGGCCAGACGGTATTCACGGCGTCCGGGAGCCCGGTCAGGCCGTCGCAGACCAGCATCAGGACATCGGCCGCGCCGCGGTTCTTGATCTCGGTCAGGACCTGGAGCCAGTACTTCGCGCCCTCCCCGCCGTCGCCGATCCACAGACCCAGGATGTCCCGGTGCCCCTCGGCGGTGACCGCCACCGCCATATAGACAGGCCGGTTGGCGACCTGCCCGTCCCTGACCTTCACGTTCACACAATCGATGAAGACGACTGGATAGACGCTGTCCAGCGGACGGTTCTGCCATTCCGTCATGCCGGCCATCACACTGTCGGTGATCGTGGAGATCGTGGACTTGGAGATCTCCGCGCCGTACACCTCAGCGAGATGTGCGGAGATCTCCCCGTGCGTCAGCCCCTTCGCCGACAGCGACAGGACCATCTCGTCCACCCCGCCCAGACGCCGCTGACGCTTCTTGACCAGCTGCGGCTCGAACGATCCGGCCCTGTCCCGCGGCACCGCGATCTCGACCGGCCCCGACTCGGTGATCACCGTCTTGGAGCGGTGCCCGTTGCGGTAGTTGTCCCGGCCGCCCTCGGCCCGCTCACCGGGCTCGTGCCCCAGATGATCGGTGAGCTCGCCCTCCAGCGCGGACTCCAGCACCCGCTTGGTCAACTGCTGCAGCAGGCCGCCCTCCCCGGTGAGCTTCACGCCACCGGCCTGAGCCCGGGCAACCAACTCGGCGACCAGCCCCTCATCCACGGCGCCCGTCCCACTCACAGCGGCCTTCCCAGCCTCGGTGTCACTCGTCACGTCAGTCATCAACTGTCGCTTCCAGCTCGGGAGTTACACCACTCGCTGGACACACCCAATGGCGCAAAGGGTGCATCGTAGCCGCCTACTTGTAGGTCGCCGGTCATGGACAAGTGGGTTCGGGGTCCGGTGGGTAGCCCTTTGCCCGGAGCCAGGTGTCGAGGGCCAGGGCCACGATGTCTCCGTGGGGGATGTCGGTCTCAGCGTTGTAGCGTCGGATGCGTCGCTGGAGTTGGAGGACTTCGGGGACGGCGTAGTTGAGTTGCCCGCGTTTGGTGTGCCGGTTGCTGACGACGTCCAGCGTGTTCGGGTGCGGCGTGAGAGCGTCGTCGGTTGGCTGGAACTCGGTGTCGAGCGCATCGGCGATTTCACGCAGCAGGCGCGCGTGACGGGAGTGATTGGGCACGAGAGCTGCTCCGGTTGGTCCTTCTAGGCGGATAGCTATCCGCCTATTGGGCTATTGGAATAGTCGGCAGAAGGGCGGCCGCGCCCTGGTGTGGGTGCGGCCGCCTTGAGCCCTGCGGTCGTGTTCAGAAGCCGCGGGCGGTGAGCCACTCGTCCAGCGCTACGGAGACGATGTCGCCGATGGGCAGGTGATCGAGTTCGTTGTCGAGCGCGAAGCGTTTGATCCGCTTCTTGAGCTTCAGGGCAGTGGGGACCGACGAGTCGAGGCTCTCGCGGGCGATGATGCGCTGGTTGAGAACGACGGCGACCTTGGGAACGCCGTTGGGACGGCCAGGGCCGTGCGCGTACGGCGCACCCTCGCTGGGTGCCTCCTGCGATCGAGCGTGCTGTTCCTGGTGAGCCCCCGGACCCTCGGTCCTCACCGGGAACGTGGTACCGCCTGCCGCCGGGGGAGCGGCCGAGCGAATGGCCACCTCGGCGGCCGGAGCCGCACCAGAAGCGGTGGATGTCACGTGAGATGGCCCGCTGATCGAAGCGTGCTCGGCCAACTGCGTGGGCTGGACCGTACGTACCGCAGGCTCGGCAGCCGGGACCCCCGGTGGTAGCTGCTGCTCCGTAGGCATCCCAGTGGACTTGGTCCCGGCGTCGCGTACGTCGAAGGCCGGGTGAGCCCGCTGACTGGCGGCCGGTTCAGGGACGGGGCTGCCCGGCGAGGCCTCGATGGTCGGTTGGGTGGTCGTCGGCGGGGCCTCGGGCACCGCCTCGGTCCGGTCGTGGGCCGATGCCTCGGCGGGAGCGGCGGAAGGTGCGGGCTGAACCTGCGCCTCGCCCGCATTGGGACGGCCATCGCCCTCGGCGGCACCCTGTTCGGCGGCGTACTGCTCCGGGGTGAGCTCGGCCGCCGGGGGAGGAGGCGGAGGGGGCGTCTTGCTGGCCCCGCCGAGGGTGCGGCCGGTGCGGCGGGTGGGGGGCTTCATGCGTTCGGTCATGCCGTGAGCTCCTTCATCAGGTTGGCGTACTCGCTCAGTTCGGTCGGGATCTCGCCGAAGGCCTCCATGTAGTGCACCCAGGAGTGGATGGTGGTCTCGGCGAGCGGGAACGCCTCGTCGCGGTCCGGGCCGATGCCCTCGCCCTCGGCGGGGTCGAGCAGTTGGTCCTTGGCCCGGCCGGGCAGGCTGGTGCGGTCGTCGGCCTTGACCATGACGACGTGGGCGGTGACGCCGTGCTCGTTGCGGGCGGCGGCGCGTTCGGCTTCGTCGAAGGTGGCCACGAGCTTGCGGCGCTCGATCTTGGTGGGGGCGACCGGGACGAGCAGCAGGTTCGCCTCGGTAACAGCCTCGTGGAAGATGCGGGCGCTGCCGCCGCCGGCGTCGACCACGATCGCGCCGAACTCGGCGCGCTTGGCACGGATGTATTCGGCGATGTCGTCGAACGGGTATCGCTCGATGACCAGGTTGGCGGGGATCTCGAAGCCGGCGGCCTGGGCGACCTTGAACCAGTCGTAGGCGGACTGACTGGTCGCGTCGGCGTCGAGCAGCAGGGTGGGCAGGCCGAGGACGACGGCGTAGTAGAGGGCGATGAACCAGGCGGAGGTGGTCTTGCCGGTGCCGCCCTTGAGCATGCCGACAACGATCACGAACGCGTCCCAGGCGCTCGCTGTGGCCGCGGCCAGGGTCTTGTGACGGGTGTTCTCGTTCACGTGTGCTTGATCTCCTGAGGGGAAAGGGGCGTTGTTTGGTGCGCGCATCGGCGAGCGGGTCGACGACAGGGGGCGCCCGTGCTGTCTTTTGGCGGCCGGCATGGCGCACGGCCGCCTTCTTGATCTGCCGGGCGGGGTGGGCGACACCCGCGCGGACGAGGGGGCTCATGGCCGCTTCCTCGGGTCGTGGGCGGGGCCGTGGTGGTGCTGGGGCCGCATGCGAGTGCCTGCTTGGTGCAGGAGCCGGTAGACGGTGGCGATGGAGTAGCTGTGCTCGCGGGCGAGGTCCGGCACCGTGGCTCCGGCCTCGTATCGGGCCCGCAGGGACAGCGCGACCTTGTACCGTTCGGCGGCCCGTGCTGCGGCGCGCATCCGCAGGGTCTGCTGGGTGGTGCGCACCGTGCCGCCGGCCTCGATCAGCATGCGCCGGGCACCGCGCCGCGTCTCTCCCGTCGCTGCGGCGAGTTCGGTGAGGGTCGCGCCGTGCTGCTCGTACAGGGTGCGCAGGTGGGCCGCGAGGCGCTTGCGGGCTTGTGGGTTCTGCCGCATCCGGCGGGTCTGCCAGGAGGTGCGCATGACGGTCCCGGCGTCGTGCAGCCGGTTGAGGACCGTGCCGTAGGACAGGCCGCTGGCGGTGACGAGTTCGTCGACCGTGGCGCCGGACTCGTACTGCTTGCGCAGGGACTGGGGCGTCACCTCGTTGCTCGCGTCGGAGGTGATCGGGGGTTCTGGGTTCATGCGACGGACTCCCATTCGCTGAGGGCTTCGGCATGGGCGGCGGCCAGCTCGTCGTAACTGCGCTGGTCGGCGGGCGTGATGAGGATCAGGCGGCCGTCGGTGGCGACACGCCAGTCGGCGGCTGGACGACCGGTGAGCGGGTCGAGGACGCGCCCGTCCGGGGCGTGCCACGTCGGCGGGATCTCGTCGGGGCGAGGTGCTGGGACCAGGACCTGACGGCCGTCACGCACGAGCACCACGGCCTTGCTGCGGTGCTCTGCAAGCCGGTCCAGTGCCTGCTGGTAGGCCGCCCGTTCCGCCGTGTGCCGGGCCTTGCGCCGGGCCGCAATTCCCCAGGTGCCGTGTTGCTCGGCGACCTTGGCCCAACCCTGTGCCGGCGCTGCGGTGTGGCCGTTGTCGGCGTCCGGGAGGCGGATACCGAAGCCCTCCAGTGCGCGTGGTGCGAGGGTCCAGGTCTCTCCGGTGTGCTGGACGAGGCTGTGGTCGGCGAGGCGTTTCAGAGTCCGGTAGGTGGTGGCGCGGGCGACCGAGGAAGTACCGACGAGCTCGGCAACGGTCTGGTGGGGGTGCTGGTGCAGGGCACTGATGATCATGAGGGCGGCGCTGCCGAGGGCGTGGTGGGCGAAGGCGTCGTGGCCCATGAGTTGGCCGAGGACGGTGGAGTCGATGTCGGCCGTCGTGGCCGTCTCAGGGGTGGTCCACTCCTCAAGTGCCGGGTCGGGGGGGAACTGAGTGGACCGGAAACGAGACAGCAGAGCGTGGTCGCCGTGTCCGGGCATGGTGCCCTCGCCGAGGTACCAGGTCGAGCCCTCCCGGCCGTGGCCGACCCGCAGGCGCCGCAGCCAGCCCTGTGGCCGGAGGACCGTCTCGTAGACGACCCGGAGTGTCGTGCGGGAGATGCCAGCCTCTTCGGCGGTCTGCCGCTCACTGGCGTGGTGCAGGGGCCCGCCGGCGATCTCGGCGAAGTTCAGATGCGCCCGCAGCACCCGCAGCGCGGTCCGTCCACGCTCCCCGCGCCACGGTGTCGTTTCGATCCGGTCGCGCAGTGCGGCGAGAACTTCGTACGCCTCGTGCCGGGAGCCCAGCGCGATGGTGGTGCTGATTGCGTCCGAGGCGCTGGCCCACACCCGGCGGATGTAGTCCAGGGCGCGCGACTGCCCGGATCGCAGTGCGATGTTGCGGGTGTGCCGTCCGCCTTCGTGCTCGGGGTGCAGCAGGAGCTGCGTGAGCTGGTCGACGGTGCCGCCGACGCGAGCCACGTGGCAGGCGATGGCCGCGGTGATCCGATGACCGTGCTCGGCCGCGCCCTGACGATCCGCGCGCAGGATCACGCTCCGGCGGTCGGAGCCGAGCCTGCTGTAGCTTCCCGCAGCGTAGCGGCCGGTGAGGTCTCCGAGCAGGACAAGGTCAGCCGCGGCCCGAGGCAGCCGGTGAAGGCCCAGTCGCTCGCTCGGGTGAATTGGACGTCGGGATGAGTCTGCCTGGTGGGTGTGGTGTGGCACTGTGAGGTCGTCTCGCAAGGACGTGGACGCCACCCAGGCCCGCTAAAACCACGGGTGGTGTCCGGAACCGACCTCCAATCGGTGCCAGCGATGCCTCCAGGATTGCCGTCCTGGAGGCGTTCGTATGCCTGGCCCCGCATCAGAGGCAGGCGTCCCCATCGCGGCTCGACCGAGAAAGACTCGGAGTGCCGCCAGAGGAGTCCTTACCGGTTCGACACGGTCCTGACCTCGGCCGATTCGGGGCCAGACAGAGGGCGATTGCCTCTGACTGGCTCCGAGCAGCTTGGGTCGAACCCGGGTCGAATCAGAGCGGTTTCCTCTGACTGCCTCCGATCGCCTCTGCAACCCGTCCTAGCAGGTCACAACCGATACGGCTCGCAAAGGCGCAGGTCAGAAGGGTGCTCAGGAATACCCGGCGTACAGCCCGACTCGTCTGCCTTCTGGACTCTGAGCTGGGCATTTAGCCCGGACAAGGCCCTTTCGCATGCTGGGCGGAGCGGGCTTGGGTGGGGGCGTGCGTGCGGCGTACGCCTGGTACGTCCATCAGCGTTGCCTCATCCTGCAGAGTTTGCGGACCCTGTCTGCGGACGGCTGGCGACGGGGTCGGGTGCTAAAGCCGTCCGGACGGGGCGGCCGTCGTGCCCGGTATGTGGTGTGGCTCGCCTTCTTGGGCTCTTCGTGAATGAACTTGCGGTCTGACACCGCATCGCAGGTGACGTCGGCCGGGCTCAGTCGGCGGTGACCTCGGCGTCGGCGGGGAGGTCGGCGAGCTGGGCCAGGTCCCGTCCGCTGTCGTCCACCCAGTATTTGGTTCCGAAGGCATGGTGGGGCCGGTTCCCGGTCAGCTCCTCGACCATCTTCTTGACGAGTGAAGTCGGTGCGTAGACCTCATCGTCGTACTCCCACCGCAGAGGCCTGCTGCGGTCGCCCGTCCAGCTGGCGCGGCCGCGCCTTGGGTCTTCGGCCACCCACGTGTCGAGGTCGTCGTTGTCCCAGGCCAGAGACTCTGGGTACGAGCGGAACCTCAATGTCTGGCCGGGTTTAACCGAACCGTTGTCGAGGATCCGCAGCACTGCCTTGCGGGTGCGGGTGCTGTTCGCTGCCCGCTGCGCTGTCTCGGCCTTCTCGGCGCGGGCAGGAACGACTGTGAACTCCTCTAGTCCGGGGACCGGATAGAGCACGGAGGTTGTCATCACATGCCCCGCGCCGGTGTCCCAGATCCGGAACTGGACCAATTTGACGTCGAGACCCATTTCGTTGAGCCACACGGTCGATGAGGTCACCTGCCGTGGGAAGGACCGGGCGACCAGGAAGAGTCGGGGCTGCTTGAGCAGCGCGACGTCGAGCTCGTCGCCGCAGTGCTCCCTGATGCGCCGCAGCGCGTCCTGCGTATCGCACTCGGGATCGGTGCGCCGCAGGAACTCGGCATGGATGCGGGCCAGATCTTCCTCGGTGAACCGGGACACCATGGCCGCATAGGTAATGGCCTGCAGATGCACGTCGTCTGGTGCGGCGTCGCGCTTGAGCTCGATGACGACGAGATGGCCTTCGGGATCGAGGGCCAGCAGGTCCAACCGGTCACGGACCCTGTCCCCGCCCGACGTCGCCCACTTGTCGTATTCCTCGGTCAGGATGAGGAGGCCGGGTTCGATGAGGGACGGGTCAGCGGTGATCCACTGCTGCAGGTCGGCGCGCTCCCGCAGCCCCAGATCAGAGAGCCCCACCTCCTGGGCTTCGACAGGCTGAACCCCGCCGATGACCGACACACGCTCGATTGCCACTTCCCCTCCCCCGATCACCTGTCACCTCGTGACCTGCGACCTTAACCGAGTTGCTTAGGTCTGATTTTGAAGGGCAGCTCGGAGAATTGTCCCGAACCGTAAGGGAGTTATGGGGCCGAACTCGGCGGTCGTGGTGCACATTTCGGTGAGCTGGGGCAGGTCACCGTCAGCTACTTGATCGAGTCCGAGGGCGGGCCGATGCCCGCGGAGAGTTCTTGACGCTCTCGTGAGCGGTGCCGAGCTGAAAGGATCTGCGCGGCCGCCTGGGCTGGACTGCGGTCGCCGACGAGAGCGTCCGCCTCACCTTCCGGGGGAAGGAGCCGGGCACACTCCGGTGTCCGGACGTCGGGAAGAAAGACCGGGCACACCATCCGCTGCTGAGACCGGTAACCCCTCGTACGACTGCGAGTACCGCCAGGTACGCTCGGACACATCGTCAACGCGGCCCGCCGGGCTTCCGCTCCACCTTGGTGGAGTCTCGAAGGACATGCCCCCACCCGCACGAGTCCTTTCGTGCTGCCTGGGGGAAGTCCTTGCTGTTCCGCGCGTCCGCGAAAACGGTCGCTGTCATGGCACTCGACGGTTCGCTGCTCCTGCACCTCGCCGAGCAGTTCGTCCACATGCACGGCTATCGACCCGGAGCCTCGGAGATGCGTTCCTGGGAGCGCAGCATCCCGCTTCTGACCGCCGCGCTCAACGACGCCGGCCTGGGTGACGTCGAGGTCATGCTGGAGTACGCGCTACCGCTGAACAGCAAGCGCGCCGACGTCGTCCTCGCCGGAGTGCACCCGGTCACGGGGGAGCCGTCCTATGTCGTGGTGGAGCTGAAGCAGTGGAGTCAGGCGTCTCCGCACGAGGATGACCCCACCCTGTGTCATGTCGATGCCTACGCGCACCCCGTGCTCAACCCGATCGAGCAGGTGCGGCGGTACTGCGACTACCTGGTCAACTTCAACGGCGCGGTGGCCGAGCACGGCGGGCGGATCCACGGAGTGGCCTTCCTGCACAACGCCACCGAGTTCGGGGTGACGGGGCTGCGGGAGATCGAGCGCGACGGGCGGGGACTGCTCTTCACGGGGGAGCGTCGCGGTGCGTTCCTGGACCACCTCCGTTCGAAGCTGAGCGACCAGCACCCCGGTGCCCGTGCGGCGGACGAACTGCTCGCGGGCGCCACCGTGCCGTCGAAGCAGTTGATGTCCGTGGCGGCTCAGGAAGTGCGGGAGCGCCAGCAGTTCGTCCTCCTCGACGAGCAGCAGGTCGCCTACCGCGTGGTGCTCAACGCGGTGGAGCGGGCGCAGCGCGCCGACCACAAGGAAGTCGTCATCGTCACCGGCGGCCCCGGTACGGGGAAGAGCGTGATCGCCCTCCAACTGCTCGGCGAGCTCTACCGGCGGGGTGTGGCCGCGGTCCACGCGACCGGCTCGCAGTCGTTCACCAAGACGATGCGCAAGGTGGCCGGCTCCCGGAAACGGGAGGTCCAGGATCTCTTCAAGTACTTCAACAGCTTCATGACCACGGAGAAGAACAGCCTGGGCGCGCTGATCTGTGACGAGGCGCACCGTATCCGGGAGACGTCCGCCAACCGCTACACCCGCGCGGCACTGCGGACCGGGAGGGCACAGATCGACGAACTCATCGACGTCGCCCACGTACCGGTCTTCTTCCTCGACGAGCACCAAGTGGTGCGTCCCGGTGAGATGGGCACCGTGGAGGAGATCCGTGAGGCCGCGACCAGACGGGGCATCGACTGCCATGTCGTGCCCCTGGAAAGCCAGTTCCGCTGCGGAGGCAGCGACGCCTACCTGCGCTGGGTGGTGCGGCTCCTGGGCCTCGAGCCCGGCGGGTCGGTCGTGTGGGAGCCAGACGACCGCATGCAGTTGCTGGTCGCGGACAGCCCCGAAGAAATGGAAGCGTTCCTCGACGCCCGCCGCGCCGAGAAATACGGTGCCCGGATGTCCGCGGGCTACTGCTGGCGGTGGTCCCCCGAGCCCAAGCCCGGCGAGCCGCTGCCTGTCGACGTCGTCATCGGGGGCTGGGCCCGGCCCTGGAACCTGCGCGGGGACCGGTCGGTCTCCGGCGCGCCTCCGTCCGCGCTGTGGGCCACCGACCCCGCGGGCTTCGGGCAGATCGGCTGCGTCTACACCGCCCAAGGGTTTGAGTACGACTGGTCCGGCGTCATCATCGGCCCGGATCTGGTCTGGCGGGGTGACCGCTGGGTCACCGACCGCACCGCCTCCAAGGACCCGGTCTTCAAGAAGTCCACATCGGACACAGACGTGGACCGTCTCATCCGGAACACGTACAAGGTGCTGCTGACGCGAGGGATGGTCGGCACGATCGTGTACTCGACCGATCCGGAGACCCGGGAGAAGCTGCGGGAGCTGGTGTCCGGCCGACCGGGGTCACGGCCTGTCGCGGTCCAGGAGTCCCTTCAGCGGCGGTGAGCGCGTGATATCCGGCCATGATGGCGGTGCTTCCAGCCGACCGATGTGTCGTATGCGCCGGGAAGGGCGATCACTTCCTTAAGATCCCAGGCGTCATTGCGGCCCGACGGGCTTCCCCACGTGGACATGCCCCCATCCGCACGAGTCACTCGTGCCCTGGGGGATCCACCTCGTGTCCATGCTCCTGCTGAAATTGGCAGCGCGGGATCTGCTGAACCTGAACTCGAGACGCCGTATGGTGCCCCACCTCGCCGCGAGGTGGAAGCACTTCCTCAGCACCGACGTCTCGTTGACCGAACGTTCTGCTTGGGCGGAGAGCCTGGTGCATCTCGCCGAGGATCTGGTCGCCGCCGACCGTGGAAACGTCGAGATGGTCGTCGAGTGCGCGGCCACGCTCGACGAGATCGACCGCCCGGGTGACCCGCGCCTCATCGACGTCGTCCTCGTGGGCCATCATCCCGAGGAGAACGGGCTGTCCCTCCAACTCGTCGAGCTGAAACGCTGGTCGACGGTGACCCGGGTGGAGCGAGCCACCGCCGAGCTGGTGCATGTCCCCGGTATGGGCGCGAAGAAGCATCCGGCGCTGCAACTGCGCGAGTACTACGAGGCGTTCACGAGTGACCGGGGACCGCTGCACGGGCTGAACTACGAGTGCGGCGGCTTCGCCTATCTTCACAACGCCACCGACGCCGCAGTGCTCCCGCTCGTCGGCGTGGACGCGCCAACCGGTTCCTACGCCCGTGTCTACACCGGCGACCGCCGCCCCCAACTGCTGTCGGACCTGCGGAGCAGCTTCGCCGCCGACGGCGCCGACTCGGCGGCCGAGACCCTCTTACGGAGCATGGGCCTGCGCAACACCCCGCTGCTCGACGCCATGATCCGCTCCAGCGGCGAGGACACGGTCTTCACCCTGCGCGGCCGTCAGAAGGAGGTTGCGAACCAGATCCTCGAGACGGCCGCGAAGGTACTTCCCGATCCCCGGCGGCCCGCGCTCCTTCCCGACGAGCGACGGGTGGTCTTCCTCGTCACGGGCGGTGCCGGCACCGGCAAGAGCGCCATCGGCCTCCAGCTCAAGGCCGAACTGGAGGCGGAGGGCCGCACGGTCAAGTACGCGAGCGGCAGCAGGGCCTTCAACGGCGCCCTGCAGGAGCATGTCGGTTTCGGGGACCGGGAGTTCAAGGAGACCTTCACCTACTTCAGCAACTTCGTCGCCCCGCCCGACCCGCTGCTGGACGTGCTGATCTGCGACGAGGCCCACCGTCTGCGCGACCGGTCCACCAACCGCTTCTGGAAACCGGAGGACTGGGGCACCAAGCCTCAGGTGGACGAGCTCCTCGACGCCTCCCGGTTGACGGTGTTCTTCCTCGACGAGGGGCAGTCCGTGCGCCCGCAGGAGGTCGGCACCACCGCTCTCGTGGAGGACGCGGCACAGCGTTACAACGCCGTCCTGGTCCGTAGCTGCCTGCGGGAACAGTTCCGGTGCGGTGGCAGCGACGCCTACATCCGCTGGGTGCGCGGCGCGCTGGGGGTGTCCGACGCGGAGCCGGGGCTGTGGACCCCGGACGGACTGATGCACGTCGAGGTCGTGGACAGCCCCGAGGAACTCGAGCGGATCATCCGGTCCGAGGCCGGGGCGGGTGCGTCCGCGCGTATGGTCGCCGGATACTGCTGGCCCTGGACGAAACCTTTGGGCAAGGAGAAGCGGCTCGAGCCCGACGTCCGGATCGGTGACTGGCACCGGCCGTGGAACGCGGACAGCGAGTCCTTCTGCGAGAACAAGACCGTCCCACCGTCCAAGATCTGGTCCGTGCACGAGAACGGCCTTGGCCAGATCGGCTGTGTGTACACCGCGCAGGGCCTGGAGTGGGACTGGTGCGGCGTGATCATGGGCGAGGACATGGTGCGCCGGGGCGACCGCTGGGTCTTCCGCCGGGGCAAGGAGAGGGCGGACAAGGAGGCGGGCGTCAAACGGGTAGCCGTTCCCGGGTCGTTCGATCCCAAGGTGAAACCGAAGAGCGTGGACGATGAGGAGTTCGCCCGCCTCGTCCGGCACGCGTACCACGTGCTGATGACCCGGGCGAGCCGGGCGACCGTGCTCTACTCCACGGACGAGGAGACCCGGGAGTATCTGAAGGGGCTGGTCGGCGACGTCCAGATCCACGGTCTGCGCCCCACCTGGGAGAACCTTCCGGAGCAGGCGCGACAGCCACATCTGCCCCGTCCCGCCCGAGGACGGCGCCGCCGCAGGAAGCGTCAGAAGAGGGACACCCCGCCCGGGGAGATGCGTCTTTTCTGAAACGGTGGACCGGGAGGTGGAGTGGCGGGCTCCCGGGCCCGCCACCTGCCGGTCAGAAGACCAGGCGCGCTACCACGGTCAGTGCCGTCACCAGCAGATTGGTGACGACTCCCACCGCGACGTCGGCCAGAATCTGGCGAATCCGGTCACGACGTGCAGGCTTGTACTCAACGGGGTTCATCGGTTTCCACTCCTGAGCGTGAGCTGGGAATGGCAGGGATCGCCCTACCGGGCATCCGCAGTCACACCGTGTGAGACACGCGATGGAGACCACTCGTCGCTCATCGCCGAGGACCGGCACCTGGAACACCGCCGTCGTACCCTCCGGGAAGGTGCGCAGCGGGTAACTACGTTAGTGCACACACCAGTTGACGCGGATCGATTTTGGATGCCGTGGCGTTTCGGCCTGGGCGCCAGACGCGATGGCGCCGGACTGGACGGCGTCGATCGCGATGCCGACATGGACTGTGTGGGGTTTGCGCATTTCCACCTGAGAGGGTGGGCGAGGCTCCAGGATATTGATGGTCCGCACACCACAACTCACCGGAGTCGGGTGATAAGGGGAGAATGTCCCGTACTCCCGTCCTTCACCGTCTCTTTTCATGGCATGGCCAGCCACTAGGATTTGCGCCAGGGGTCTGACGGGGAACGGTCACCCTTGCGGGACACGAGGAGTGGGGAACAGGCATGCGGGAAGGCCGGTGGGTCACGGTCACCGAGTCCGAGTTCGATCATGAACGCCGCGGCCTGGAAGCGATCCGGGAAAAGCTCCCGGACTCTGACCCCTGGCGTGCCTGGTCGAACTTCACCTTCACCGCGAACACCGGCCACGTCCGCGAGGTCGACCTGCTGGTCGTCGCCCCCGGCGGCGTGTACATGATCGAGCTGAAGGACTGGCACGGCTCGGTGACCTCGGAGAACGGCACCTGGGTGCAGACCACACCCGGCGGTCGTCGCCGTACGCACGGCAACCCTCTTCACCTGGTCAACCGCAAGGCCAAGGAGCTGGCCGGCCTGCTCGCGGGGACCGGCGGCAAGCGGGTCTGGGTCGCCGAGGCCGTCTGCTTCACGGACAACAGCCTTCGCGTACGGCTGCCCGCTCACGACCAGAACGGCGTCTACACCGTCCACCAGCTGGTCGAGATGCTGGGGCAGCCCCCGCGCGACGAGCGACGCCGCATCACGGCGATCGGCTCACGCGAGATCGAAGCGGCCCTCAAGAACATCGGCATCCGCAAGAGCGACGCGCAGTACAAGGTCGGCCCGTACGAGCTGGAGCGGAAGTCCTTCGACTCCGGGCCCACCTGGGCGGACTACCTCGCCCGCCACAGCGATCTGCCCGAGGCCGCCCGCGTCCGCATCTACCTCAGCGAGCGCGGCTCCGACGCCTCCCTGCGCCAGTCCGTGGAGAACGCCGCCCGGCGCGAGGCCGCGGTGCTGGGCCGCTTCAAGCACCCGGGCGCGGTCGAGCTCAAGCAGTACTTCCCCTCCGGGCACGCCGCCGGCCCCGCGCTGATCTTCGACTACCACCCGGCCACCCTGAAGCTCGACGAGTACCTGGTCCAGTACGGCGAGAAGCTGGACATCCTCGGCCGGATGGCGCTGGTCCGCCAGCTCGCCGAGACCATGCGCTCCGCGCACTCCAGCCGCATCCACCACCGGGCGCTCGCCGCCCGCTCCGTGCTCGTCGTCCCCCGGCCGCGCGGCGGGAAGGGCCGGGCCGTGGGGGAGGAGGCCGCCTGGCTCACCCCGCAGCTGCAGATCTCCGACTGGCAGATCGCCACGCAGCGCAGTGGCGACTCCTCCCAGGGCCAGGGCATGACCCGCTTCGCGCCGACCGCCCTGTCCGCGATGCACCTGGCCGACGACGCCGACGCCTACCTCGCCCCCGAGCTCACCGCCCTCAACCCCGACCCGGTCTACCTCGACGTGTACGGCCTCGGCGTCCTCACCTACCTGCTGGTCACCGGCAAGGCCCCGGCCGCCAGCCAGGCCGAGCTACTGGCTCGCCTGGAGGCGGGCGAGGGCCTGCGCCCCAGCTCCCTGGTGGACGGCCTGTCGGAGGACGTCGACGAGCTAGTGCAGGCGGCCACCGCCTACCGGCCGGGTCAACGCCTCTCCAGCGTGGACGAGTTCCTGGAGCTGCTCGAGGTCGTCGAGGACTCCCTGACCGCCCCGGCCACGCCAGCCACCGGTACGGAAGGGCCGAGCGACGAGGACACGACCCCCGTCGACAAGGACCCGCTGGAGGCCGTCGCCGGTGACGTGTTCGCCGGCCGGTGGGAGATCCGACGCCGCCTGGGCACCGGCTCCACCAGCCGCGCCTTCCTTGTCCGCGACCTTGAGGCCGAGGCCCGCAGGACCCGCCCGCTGGCCGTGCTGAAGGTCGCCCTCTCCGACAACCGCGGCGAGATCCTGGCCCGCGAGGCCGAGGCCATGGGCCGCCTGCGCCCCCACTCAGGCATCATCCGCCTCGTCGAACCGGAGCCGCTGCACATCGCCGGCCGTACGGTCCTGGCGTTGGAGTACGTCGGTGACGAGCGCGACGACAACGGGCAGGGCACCGAGTCCGGGGTACGCCCGCGCCGCCGTGAGGAGACCGTCGCCCGCCAGCTCCGCGAGAACGGCCGCCTGCAGGTCGACCAGCTGGAGGCGTACGGCGACTACCTCTTCGGCGCCGTCGACTTCCTGGAGGGCGAGGGCGTCTGGCACCGCGACATCAAGCCGGACAACATCGCCATCCGCATCCGCCCCAACCGCACCCGCGAACTCGTTCTCATCGACTTCTCCCTCGCCGGCTACCCGGCCAAGAACACCGACGCGGGCACCGACGGCTACCTCGACCCCTTCGTCGACGTCATCACCCGCGGCTCGTACGACTCGCACGCCGAGCGGTACGCCGTCGCCGTCACCCTGCACCAGATGGCCTCCGGCGAACTGCCCAAGTGGGGCGACGGCAGCCTCCCGCCCCGCATGACCGACGCGAAGGAGTGGCCGTACCCGACGATCGCGGCCGAGGCCTTCGACCCGGCCGTACGGGACGGGCTGGTCGCCTTCTTCCAGAAGGCCCTGCACCGCGACGCGGCCAAGCGGTACCCCGAGCTGAAGCCGATGCGGGACGCCTGGCGCAAGGTCTTCCTCGACGCCTCCCAGACCGTCCCGTCCAGCCACCGCACCCGCTCCCCGGCCCCGGCGGCCACGACCACGGGCGAAGGGCTGCCCGCCGAGGGCGCCGCCGCGGTGATCGCGGACGCCGAGCCCGAGAGCGCCGAGCAGCAGCGCGACCGCCTCGCCGCCGAGGTCACCCGCGACACCTCGCTGACCGTTTCCGGCCTCACCCTCGCCGCGCAGTCCTTCCTGTACGGCCTGGGCATCACCACGGTCGGCGAACTGCTGGACTACAGCCGCCGCAAGCTCGTCAACGCCCCCGGCCTGGGCGCCAAGACCCGCAACGAGGTCCAGCAGCGCCAGCGCGAGTGGGGCGAACGGCTGCGCGAGATCCCCGTCTCGCCGCTGACGCCGAAGGGCCGCGCGGAGGCCAAGGAGGAGCTGGACCACCTCACGGCCGCCGAGTCGGCATTGGTGGGCCACCTGGCGACAGGCGAGTCGGCGGGCGCGCTGCCCGCCCGCACGCTGCGGTCCGTCAGCCTCGACACCCTCGCCACCGTCTTCGTACCCGCCGTCAACAACAACGGCTCCAACCGCAACAAGGCGGAGATGGTACGGCTGTTGCTGCGCCTGCCCGACGAGCACGGCGTGCTGCCGGACATCGGTGTCTGGCCGAAGCAGAAGGACGTCGCCGACGCGCTCGCCCTGAGCCACGGCCGCATCCCGCAGATGCTCAAGGAGGAGCGCAAGCGCTGGAAGGCGGAGCCCGCCGTCCAGGCACTGCGTGAGGAGATCATCGACCTGCTCGTGAGCATGGGGCGGGTCGCCTCGGCGGTGGAGATCGCGGACGCCCTGGCGGTGCGGCGCGGCACGCACCTCGCGGGGCGCGAGCAGCGGCGCGCGATGGCGCTGGCGGCCGTGCGGGCCGTGGTCGAGGTGGAGCAACTGGTGCCGCAGGAGGCCGAGTTCCAGCACCAGCCGAACCGCAAGGCGACGGACGAGTCCTTGGGCGCCGGCCTGCTCGCGCTCGACGTACGGGAGAACGACGGCCCGGACACCCCGACCGCGCCGGGCCTGCTGGAGTACGCGAGTCGTCTTGGCCGTACGGCGGACCGGCTGGCCAAGCTGGACACCCTGCCGACGGCGGCCACTGTTCTGGCCGAGTTGGGCGCGCTGACGGTGCCGCCGGGCGCGGTCAACTGGGACGAGCGGCGCATGGTGGAGCTGGCGGCGGCGGCTTCCGTGAACGCTGCCGCCACTCCGCGCCTGGAGATCTACCCGCGCGACCTGTCGCTCGTCCGTGCGCTGCGCCTCACCCAGGCCGGGCTCGTCCGCTGGATTCCGGGTATGCCGGAGGGGCAGCAGCCGGGCCTGACCGGCGAGGCCGTGCACGAACGGGTCCGTGCTCGCTTCCCGGAGATGGTCGTCCCGGACGGGCGTGGTGGCACGCACCACGAACTGCCGACGGGTGGCCCGCTCACCAAGGCGTTGCGCGACGCGGGCTTCGAGCTGTCGCTGAGCATGCATGAGCGCGAGGGCGTGCTGCGCTACTTGCCGACGCGGGTGGACGACGCGTCGAGCTATCTGACGACGGGTGCGTGGCGGCAGTCGACGCGTACGGGTGCGGTGACTCGGTACGCCGACGACCCGCAGCTCGCGGGCGCGGTACGCGCGGAGGAACGGCTGCTCGCGTCGGTCCGGCGGGACGGGTACCGGGTGCTGACCGTACGGCAGCAGTTGGTGCGGGACGCGGTGCGGGAGCTGGGTGCCGAGCGGCTGGGCACGGAGGCGGTGTCGGTGACCGAGCTGTTCCTGGAGGCCCTGCACAAACAGGTCACGCCTGGTACCAAGCCGACCTGGGAGACCCTACTCAAGGCGGATGCCGCCGAGCCGGGTTCGAAGGGTGCGGTGCGGTTCGCGGAGTACGTGCGGACGGCGTGGGGTGCGGTCGAGCCCCGGGTCGCGGAGCTGCTGGGTGACGGTGGCGGCGGGGCCGGTCCTGTTGGTCCTGTGCTGCTGACGGAGGCTGGGGTGTTCGCGCGGTACGACGCGATGGGCGTCCTGGACCGGCTGGCGTCGGCGGCCCGGCGGGGCGGGCGGGGGCTGTGGCTCCTGGTCCCGCAGAGCGACCCGTCGCGCGAGCCCCGGCTCGGGCAGGTGGCCGTGCCGTACCAGGCCGGCCTGGGAGAGTGGATTCAGCTTCCGGACACGTGGGTGGGCAACGCCCATCGCGGGTCCGGCGAGATTGTGGCTAGTGCCAGTGGTGTCGAGGGAGACGTCAAGTGATCGACCGCAAGGCTCTGTTGAACGACCTGAAGCAGCAGGTCAAGGCGGTCGAGACCGACCTTGGGCGCCAGGTGAAGGCGCTGGCGGATGTCGGTGCGCGACTGAAGGCCGAGTACGACCAGGCGCGCAAGCTGGGGCGTACGGCGGCGACGTGGACCTCGTGGCTGGACGAGCGGGTCACGCAGGTCGCGGTGGCGTGGGTGCTGGGGACTGTGTTCGTGCGGTTCTGTGAGGACAACCGGCTGATCCCGGAGCCGTACCTGACGGGGCCGGACGGTGACCGGCGAGAGCTGGCGGAGTCTCGGTACGACGCGTATGTGGAGTCGGACGAGGATCCAACCTATCGCGGCTGGTTGCGACGAGCCTTTGCTGAGGTGGGCGACGGGCAGGCAGGTCGCATGCTGTTCGACAGCAACCACAACCCGTTGTACCAGATCCCGCTTTCGCACGATGGCGCGCGGGAATTGGTTGATTTCTGGCGGCGGCGAGATGAGGCAGGCTTCCTGGTCCACGACTTCACCGACCCACTGAACGAGGACGGCACGGAAGGGTGGGACACGCGGTTCCTGGGGGACCTGTACCAGGACTTGAGCGAGACCGCGCGGGAGACATACGCGCTGCTGCAAACGCCGGAATTCGTGGAGGAATTTATCCTCGACCGGACCATGAATCCAGCGGTGCGGGAGTTCGGGTACGAGGATCTGAAGATGATCGACCCCACTTGTGGGTCAGGTCACTTTGTATTGGGGGCGTTTCGGCGGCTGGTCCGGATGTGGGCAGAGGGGCAGCCAGGGACTGACGTTCACGAGCGGGTATCAGCCGCGCTGAAATCAGTTCACGGTGTGGATGTCAATCCGTTCGCGGTGGCCATCGCGCGGTTCCGGCTGCTGATTGCAGGGATGGCGACGAGCGGCGTACGGACGCTGAACCAGGCAGCCAAATATGAATGGCCGATCCACCTGGCGGTGGGGGATTCGCTCATCAAGTCCCGCCGATCCCAGCAGGGCAACCTGTTCGGGGAGGCGGATGAAGACCTCGTGGACGAGCTGGCCGAGTTCAAATACGCCACAGAGGACGTGCAAGAATATCCGGACATCCTGCGGCCGGGGCGATACCATCTGGTGGTAGGGAACCCGCCCTACATCACTGTGAAGGACAAGAAGCTCAACGAGCTATATCGAGAGCTGTATTCAGCGTGCGCGGGCACGTACGCGCTCTCGGTTCCGTTCGCTCAGCGGTTCTTTGAACTGGCTAAGCGCGGGGATGCCGAGGGAAGACACTACGGCATGGTCGGGCAGATCACTGCCAACTCCTTCTTGAAGCGCGAGTTCGGGACGAAGCTCATTGAGGGCTTTTTCGGGCACGCGGTGGAGTTGACCGAGGTCGTTGACACGTCGGGTGCGTACATTCCGGGCCACAGTACGCCGACGATCATCCTGGTGGGTAGGCGGCGGGGTGGGGACGCGCGATTGCCAGTTATTCGGACTGTTCGCAGCGTGCAGGGAGAACCCGCCACGCCGGTGAAGGCCGAGCAAGGCCTAGTCTGGCAGGCAATTGTCGAACAGATCGACAAACCGGGCTCGGTGAGCCAGTGGGTCTCCGTGGATGACCTGGACCGTAAGAAATACTTCGGCCGGCAGCCATGGATTTTGACCGATGGCGGGCTTGAAATGGTTGAGCAGCTTAATCAAGCTAGCCAAGGAAAGCTTGCGGAAGTAATTGACGAGATTGGCACGGGTGCGGTAACGCGCGAAGACAGTGCGTACATGCTGGGTCAGGGGCACTTGCGTCGTGCGAGAATCGAGAAAGAGCATCAGCGGTTCATCGTCGAAGGTACCGAAATTCGCGATTACGTGGCCCACCATGCCACTATGTCGCTGTGGCCGTACTCACCTGATAGCTTGGAAGCGAATGCTTCTAGCGCGGTCCAGCAGGTATTGTGGCCGCACAGGAGACTGCTCCGTGATCGAGTGGCTTTTGGAAAGACGCAAGTTGCTCGCGGCTTGACGTGGTTTGAGTACTCGATGTTCTTCAGGGGGCGTTACAATGCGCCTTTTAAAATTCCATTTGCTTTCGTTGCCACGCATAATCACTTCGTGTTGGACCGCGGTGGAAAGGTATTCAAGCAGTCCGCTCCGGTGATCAAGCTGAGAGAGGGGGCGAGCGATGAGGAGTACTTGCGGCTAATCGGGCTGCTCAATAGCTCGACCGCCTGCTTCTGGCTCAAGCAGGTAAGCCACAGTAAAGGAAACGCCACGGCGTCGAGTGGCATGCCGGACCAGCCTTGGTCCTGGAACTATGAATTCACGGGGACGAAGCTGGAAGAGTTCCCGCTCCCAGCTGAGTACCCAATCGCACTTGCCGTGGAACTCGACAGCCTTGCTCAGCAGTTGGCTCATGTGAACCCTGCTGCCATCGCGCTTAAGGCCACCCCAACGGCTCCTTCCCTTCGCGAAGGGAAGATTCGCTGGGAATCCACCCGTGGGCGAATGATCGCCTTTCAGGAGGAGCTGGATTGGCAGGTCTACTCGATCTACGGACTTCACCCAGCGCACTTGAGTTGTGTACGCGACGAGGTTCCTGAGCTTGAGCCCGGACAGCGTGCGTTCGAGATTGTCCTCGCCCGGAAGATCGAGAGTGGTGAGGTTGCTACAAAGTGGTTTTCGCACCACGGCTACACCGCTATCACCGAGGTTCCTGAGCACTGGCCAACTTCCTACCGCGAGATCGTCCAGAAGCGCATCGACGCCATCGAGTCGAACCGCGCAATCAGCATGGTCGAGCGCCCCGAGTACAAGCGCCGCTGGGCCACCGAGGGCTGGGATGTCCTCCAGGACAAGGCCCTCCGCTCCTGGCTGCTCGACCGTATGGAGAAGCGCGACCACTGGTTCGACGAGAATGGCCAGCCCACAGTCCTCACCCTCGCCCGCCTCGCCGACGCTCTCTCCCGCGACGAGGACTTCGTCTCCGTAGCCAAGCTCTACGCGCCCCGTAAGGAACTCGCGAAGGTCGTCGCCGAGCTGATCACCGACGAGCACGTGCCGTTCCTCTCCGCCCTGCGCTACAAGCCCTCCGGCCTGAAGAAGCGCGCCGACTGGGAAGAGGTGTGGGACCTTCAGCGCAAGGAGGACGCCGCGCCGGACGAGCCCGCCAAGCGGAAGATCCGGGACTCCATTCCCGTACCGCCGAAGTACACCTCGGCCGACTTCCTCCGCCCCTCCTATTGGAAGGCGCGCGGCAAGCTCGACGTGCCCAAGGAGCGGTTCATCTCGTACGGGCAGACCAACGCCGCCACCCCCGAGCTCTACGGGTGGGCTGGCTGGGACCATCGGGAGCAGGCGCAGGCCCTCGCCACGTACTTCACCAACACCGCGCTGTCCACTGAGGAGATCACGCCGTTCCTCGCCGGCCTGCTGGAACTCCAGCCGTGGCTGTACCAGTGGCACAACGAGTTCGACATGCTCTACAGCGGCTCCCCGGCGGACTTCTTCGCCGCTTACCGCCAGCAGCAGCAGGGCGAGCACGGACTCACCGACGACGATCTCCGCAACTGGCGTCCCCAGGCCGCAACCCGAGGTCGTCGCGCTGTCGTGAAGAAGTAGCCGGAGATGACTCGGTGTTGTGCCCGAATGCTGATGCCGAGTCTGCCGGACGAAGGGCCACTGGGTGCGTGGGCGGGTGGCCGCCGGTCGGTACGCGCAGCTCGGCCCAGATGGTCTTGCCGGGGGCGGCCAGGCGGGGTGTGACGCCCCAGTCGTCCGCAAGGGCGGCGACGAGGAGCAGGCCGCGGCCGGACTCGGATGCGGAGTCGGGATGTGAGGGAGTGGACGGGGGCTGTTTCTCGGCGCGGGTGTCGGTCACCTCGATGCGGAAGGTGCCCCCGGCCAGGGTGAGTTGGACATGGAAGTCCCGGCCGGGGACGTGGCCGTGCCGTACGGCGTTGGCGGTGAGTTCGGCCGTGATGAGGGTGAGCGTCTCGTTGGCTGGGGTCGTGTAGGGGTGGCCCCAGTCGTTCAGGCGGTGCGAGACGAGTCGGCGGGCGAGGCGAGCACCGCGTGGGGTTGAGGTGAACTGCATGGTGAACTCGCGTTCGGGTGCGGGGTGCTGTGGCATATGCCCGTTCGGGGGAGTTGGTGACTTCATGCGGTCAACGGTTGCGAACTCTGAGTAGCGTTGAACAGGAGTGATGCGCTGACGGGTGCGGGCTGTACGCGTGGGCGGTGCGCTTGTACGCGGTGTTGGGCGTGACTGGTTCCCGGGCCGTGCGTTGGGTGGACGGTGTCCGGTGACCGTGATGGTCGTACGGGAGGAGCTGCAGCGTGGACGACGAGGTTCAGCAGCCGGAGAACGAGTTCGGGACGGGCATTCTCTGCGTGTTTGGGCGGCAGTTGAAGCTGTTCCGGGAGCGGGCGGGGATGGACCGCGCGAAGTTCGGGTCGCTGACCGGCTACTCAGCCTCGACGATTGCGTCGTTCGAGCAGGCAAGACGTATTCCGCCGCCGAAGTTCATCGACCAGGCCGATGAAGTGTTGGAGGCGGGTGGGGTGTTGAGCGCGAGCAAGGAGGAGGTGGCTCGGGCTCAATATCCGGCGTTCTTCCGGGACGCGGCCAAGTTGGAGGCCGAGGCGGTCGAGCTTTACGTGTACGAGACCCATGTGGTCAACGGCCTATTGCAGACAGAGGAGTACACGCGGGCTCTGCTGGGGATGCGGCGTCCGCTGCTGGACGAGGCGACCATCGAGCAGCGCGTTGCAGCGCGGCTGGCACGACAGGAGATCTTCGACAGGTGGCCTGCCCCGTTGCTGAGCTTCGTCATGGAAGAGGCGGTTGTACGGCGACCGCTCGGCGGTGAGCAGGTATGGCGCGGACAGCTTGAGCAGCTGCTTTTGCTCGGCCAGAAGCGGAACGTCGAGCTTCAGGTGATGCCGCTGGACCGGGAGGACAATGCTGGAGTGGATGGCGCGTTCACCTTGCTGATGCCGAGGCAGGGGCAACAGGTCGGTTACATGGAGGCTCAAGGCCGGAGCACGCTGGTCACCGAGCGAGATGCGGTCCATGCGTTGTCCGCACGCTATGGGATTATCCGAGCGCAGGCTCTCACCCCGAGTGAGTCCCTGGCCTTCATCGAGAAGCTGTTGGGAGAGAGATGAACGCTGAAGCAAAGCGCGGACCCGCGCCTGCGCTTGTCTGGGTTAAGAGCAGCTACAGCGGCGCTGAGGGCGGTCAGTGCGTCGAAGTTGCCGCTGCCCCGGCTAGGGTTCACGTCCGCGACTCGAAGGACACAACCCGCGCCGCACTAGCCGTGGAACCCACGGCGTGGACCGCATTCGTCGAGTTCGCGGCACTCTGACAGGCGCTGGGCCCTCGGTAGGTGTGCACGTGCTGAGGGCCCAGCGCTTCTCTCAGCAGGGGGCAGACCCTCCCGCGTTCGGCATCAGGGCTACGGGCCCTTGTCCGCTATGGGGATGAGCGGCTGCCCGCCGGGGAGGGGCTGGTGCGCGACCTGATGAGAGTCGCTCCTCTGAAGCATGGCCTGCCGCCCGGATCGGTCAGTGCAACGCCCGCCGCGCCGCACTGATGAGACGGTGCGCGTCAACGTCGTACACCGCGGACTCCCGGAGTGTCCTCCAGGTGCGCAGATAGGTGTCCACACCGGCTTCGTCCTCGATCCACAACTCCGCGTGCCAGTTTTCGACGATCACCTTGCGATCGTCGTATATCCAAAAGGCGGTGGCCGGAGGGATCTTGAGGGCGGCGGAGAGCGGGATGATCCCCAGTTCGACCGTGGTGAGGCCGATGACTCCCATGAGGCGGTCGAGCTGGGCGGCGAGCACCGACGGAGGGCAGATCTGGGCGTACAGAGCGGCTTCCCACAGGATGAGGTGGAAACGCTTCGACGAGTCGTAGAGCGTTTTTTGCCGTTGCATCCGGGAGCGTACTGCCTGCTCGGTGTCGCGCGGTGATCTCTGTAGCTCCGCGTATCTCGTGAAGATCGACTGCGCGTAGTCCGGCGTCTGGAGAATCCCGAAAATCATGGACGACTCCCAGCCGCGGAATACAGAGGCGTCGGCGTGGGCGCGCAGGTGAGTGTCCTGGACCGCCTTGTGCCCGGAGGCCAGCTGTCGCCGCCACGACCGGATGTGCGACTCGAAGTTCCGCAGCCGCCCGAGCAGTTCGTCGTAGGCCTCCGGTTGGCCGGTTGCCTCCGCCCACCTGCGCAGGCAGTCGGGCGTTGGTGTTGTTCGGCCGTTTTCTAGCTTGCTGACCTTGGACTTGTGCCATCCGCACTTGTCGGCCAGCTCGGTACCGGTGAGACGACCGCTGGGGGCTGACAGCCGAAGCTCCCGGAGGCGTATCCCGAGGGCCTCGCGTGCCTTCTGGTAGTCCGTGCTCACCGGTACACACCTGTTTTCTGTTACTCCTTCACGGCCACGCCGGCCGCGAACTCCTCGTACGGGACGGCGTGATGCATGGCCGCGTCGCGCACCATGGAGTACCGCACCACCTCGGCGGGCTCCGTGATCAGTTCGACGCCCACCAGGTTGTCGGCATCGTCGAACTTGAGCAACGCGACCATCCGCGAGTCGAAGATCCAGAAGTCTTCGGAGGGGAGGTTCAGCCGGTCGGCGTCGACGCGCCGGAGATTCATGATCCGCTCGCCGACAGCGCTGTTGCGACGTGCGTTGTCGAGCAAGTACAGCTGACCTGTCGTGGGCGGGTTGTCGACGACGCGCACCCGTCCCACTCGCTTGCCGAGCGCGGCTTGTGCGCGCCGGTTGGCACACCATTCCGAGTCCTGGTCGTCCCAGTACACCGGCTCACCTCGGGTGAACTGGGCGTAGGTCTCGGTGACCTCGTCCGACGCGTAGCGACGCCGAGTTTCCAGCCGCCAGGCTGTGTGCTCGAACTGGGTGAAGAGCTGGTCGAACTCGTCGAGGTCGATGAACTTCGCTTTGCGGGTCATGTCCTTGGGCCCCCAATCCACGAGGAGTTCGCGTGGCACCACGACCGGCACCTCGCCCTCGCCCAGGTGCCGGAGTCGGGCGATGTCCTCGGGGTCGGTGAGTGGCGGGCCGTGCACGATGACCTCGCCCGTGTCGATGTCCTCATGGACAGACGGACACCCATTGACGCCGCTACCCGTCCCGTTGAAGCGCAGCCGTCGCACCATGAGTAGTTCCTTTCGCGGGGGACCGATGGGTCAAGCCTCCCCAAGGGCGGCGCCTCATGCGCGCTGTTCAGCCGGGCCATATGAGGAACTTCGAGCAACTCTTCCGCGAAGTCAAGCAACTTCGAGGAACTTCCCTGTCTCCTGATCCCTGCCCTTCCCTAACGTCTCGTTCATGGCTACAGCGCAACAGGTTCAGGACATCGACCCTCTCGCGGCCGCAGAGGCCCTGAAGGCGGCACTCTCTCAGGCAGGCATCGTGCTGCCCTCGCTCGCAGTCGATGCCGGTTCGCCCGCTCTCGGGCTCGTGGAACTGGGCCGTGTACGCGCCGATGTGGCCATGCGACTGGCAGATGCGCTGCGGCAAGGCGGCGAGAAATGAGCAGCCCGGGAAGACCTGGCGAGGACGGCGGCCTGCCGCCCCGGACGACGTTGCGGGTCTCCACCGTGGACCGCGCGGGCCGCATCACGAGCGACTCAGGGACGCACGGCTTCGAAGGCCGCGAGGCCGAGACGGTGAGAAGCCTTGGGTAGGACTTCCCCCTGCGCATGCCCTCACCACAGGGCCATGAGGGCAGTCCGATGAGCGCTGCGGACACCGAGACCGCCTCCTTGTCTCCGGAGTGCGCTGTCGCTCTCCGCCCCGGTTATGAGGACCTGCACGCTGAATGCCGCCAGACCGAGGACGTTCCTCTTCCCTTCGCCACCGGACTCCTGCTCGTGCGCCGCTGCACCTGTCTGTGTCACGCCTACAACCGTCAGGGCTCCACCCAAGTCGCCCGCTCCAGCCAGGTCAGCCGCCAGCCCTCGCTGGAGCGGGATGTGCAAGGCGCCCGTGCCGCGCTTCCAGCCCAGGAGGGGCTGACAGGCGGGACGGGTTCGCATCGATACGGCACGACCTTTCTCCGAAGGAGTAGTCCATGACCGCTACCCTCGACCGGCCCGCGAGCACCCGCACGCGGGATCCGAAGGAACTCCTCAACGCCGTTCAGCCCCGCGTCAAGCACCTGACGATCAACGTGCTGGACGGCGGCATGACCCTCTGGGACCGCGAGGTGGCCCTGCTGCTGCGTGACCACACGATGGTCCGCGACATGACCGAACGCATCCTCGGCAACGCCGTCATGTACACCATCGGCTGCATGGAGCACCCCGAGGTCCACCTGGGCGTCGGCAAGCTCGTCGACATCGGCGTTCACCAGCTCATCCTCGACACACCTGTGTGGTGGGCCCTCTGCGACGCGTACAACGAGGGCCGCTACAAGCACCATGCCCCGTTCATCGAGCGCCGCCGTGACGGCCTGTGCCTGCGCACGGCGGACTTCCTGAAGTCCATCGGCTTCGACATCGACGAGGAGCTGTGGGCGATCGACGGCACGGACTGCTCACCATGTGACAACAAGGTCCCCGACAGCCACTGAACGGCCCTACCCTGGCCCCTGGCCCCTGGCCCCTGGCCCCTGGCCCCTGGCCCCTGGCCCCTGGCCCCTGGCCTCAGTACCTCCGGGAGGACAGGGGCCAGCCCTTGCCAAGAGGAATCGCCTTGCCCGCACAACACGACATTGCCGCCGAGACGGAGCTGTGGGACACCTTCGCTGCTTCCGCCTTCAAGGAAGGGGCGGAGCCGAGCTTCTGCTGGACCCAGTACGCCGGTCACGGACCCGGCCCGGAGCTGCTGGGCGACCCACGCCGCGTGCTGGAGATCGGCTGCGGCACAGGTCGCGCCCTCGCCCACCTTGCTGGGCGCGGCATCGCCGCTCGGGGTGTCGACTTGTCTCCCGTCATGGTTGAGAAGACCGCCACGAAGTGGGCCGACACCGGCGCGGAGTTCGTGTGTTCCGAGGTGCTGGAGTACCTGAGCGAGTGCGAGGAGGTGTACGACGCTGTCTACTCGATCTTCGGAGCCGCCTGGTTCACCGACCCGGGCCGTCTCTTCCCCCTTGTCCGCCGGAGGCTCAGGCCCAGTGGTGTCTTCGTGTTCTCGCAGCCGCCGGCCATCCCCGGCGCGTACGGGCCGCAGGGCATGTACAAGGGAGGTTTCGCCGGAAAGGCGATGTTCACCTACCGCTACAGCTACCGTCCGGCCGTCTGGGAGCGCCTGCTCACCCGGGCCGGGTTCGCCACGGCCGACGCACGGGTGCTCGACGCGCCTCAGCCTGGGCACATCGGGACGCTCCTCGTACGTGCCGTCGCTCCGTGACCGACCCTGGTCAAGAGTGTCGTCTTGCTTCGATCTGCGACGGCTGGTCCGAGGAGTCGGCGGGCGAGGCTGGCCCCGCGTGACGTTGAGGCGAAGGGCATGGTGAACCCGGTTCGGTGCGGGACGCTGTGGCATGTGCCGAGGGCCCTGCGCATGTCCGTCTTCGCGTCAATTTCAGCAGCCCCGCTGCCTTGCTATCGGGTGTCGAGCCGGCGCTGGCTGCCACAGCGATCAACGTCCGCCCGGAGACGTTCGGTTCGCGACGGCGGTCGCCTTCCCGGGTGACTACCTACATCGTGATGGACCAGCCCGCCCACACGCCACCGACACCCACATCAGCAGGCCACAACTGGGCATACAAAGTCCGGCTCTTGGAGCGCGGAGCTACTGTAAGTTCCTGCTATGAAACAGGGCAAAGGCATCGAGAACCCCGAGTCGCGCTTCTCCGCGGTGCTGCTGGCGGCGGCAAAGCTGCCCGGCGTGCGTATCAACCGGGAGACGTACCTCCGAAGTGCGCTGGCTCGACACTGCTCCGAGGACGACATCCGGAGAGCGATAGAAGAGACCCCTGCCGCGGCGGGTATCCCTGTTGAGGTTCTCGACAAGGTGGCCAATGACTCCATCCGCTTCGAAACCGGCAAGGTCAGCGCTCTCTCCGCCGCTGCCGGGATCCCGGGCGTCCTCGCCCTTCCCGCCACCGTGCCCGCCGACGTGGCCCAGTACTTCGGTCACATGGTGCGTATCGCGCAGAAACTCGCCTACCTCTACAGCTGGCCCGATCTGTTCTCCGACGACGGCGATGACGTCGATGACGCGACCATGTGTTGAGCGACGTTCGTTGTGGTGATGGGTGGGCAGGGCGGCGTCAGAGTCGTGGTGATGTGGGGTAGGGCGACCCGGAGGGTGCCCTTTGTCG
>NZ_JBIWOE010000071.1:0-30161 GCF_044767585.1 Streptomyces sp. NPDC101225 | reverse complement strand
CATGGCCACTCCTCCTCCACACCTGCACTACCGCACACCACGATCCCCCCACCCACCCCCCACAGCAGCAGCCCGTTCCACCCCCCGGAACCACCCGCACCGACAAACCGTCCACCGCACACGTCACACGCGAGGAACGGCACGACCGAACCCGAGACAGGCGGCAGCCGCGACAGACCACGCCCGGACCACGGCGGTGAGCGCGCCGGGTGCTGTTCAGACGGCCCCACATGACACCCGGACCGATCGCGAACGGCACGCCGCGTCCGACCGCGGTTCGCTCCGTCTCCGCCCGTTCGCGTCGGCGCCGGGCGAGGGCCGCGGACCGGATGCGGTCCGCACGTGATCACGGCGTGCCCGGCCGGTTCAGCGCACGGATACTCCGCGGCAGTCGCCCGGCACGTACCCGCGCTCCTTGTCGACGACGTTGCGCAGCGGCAGGCCCCCGGCGCGGCGAGCCAGGTTGTCGAGGAACAGCCCCGCGAGGTCGTCACGCCATCCGGCGACCTCACCGGCCGTGTGCGGAGAGACGATCACTCCGGGCATGTCCCACAGCGGTGAGGCTGCGGACAGCGGTTCCTCGGCGAAGACGTCCAAGGCGGCTCCGGCCAGCCGGCCAGCGGCGAGGTGCCGTACAAGTGCCTCCTCGTCGACGAGAGCCCCCCGGCCGACGTTGACCAGCCGGGCGCCGGGTTTCATCGCGGCCAGTACGGCGGCGTCCACCATGCACCGGGTGTCCGGGGTGAGCGGCGCGGCAAGGATCACGTAGTCGGCGTCGGCGAGCCCGGTGCGCAGGTTCCCACCCTCGTACACGGTGCCGAAGTCCGGGTCGTCCACACGGGCGGTGCGCCCGGCTCCGGTCACCCGCATGCCGACGGCACGCAGCATGCGTGCTATGGCACGGCCGATCGGGCCGGTTCCCCACACCAGTGCGGTGCGGCCCGCGATGCGCTCGCTGTCACGCGGCCGCCACTCGCGGCGTCGCTGATGCTCCCAGGTTCCGGGGAAGTCCTTGGCGAGGGAGAGGATCAGGCCCAGTACGTATTCGGCGATGGCGCCGTCGTAGACACCGCGGGAGTTGGTCAGTACCACGTCCGGGTCGTCGACGAGCGCCGGGAAGAGCAGCGGGTCGACCCCGGCGGCGGCCACATGGACCCAGCGCGGGGCTCGGGCCGGGTCCTTGGGCCAGGCACCTGCGACGGCCTCGGTGAGAGAGTGCCAGCAGAACAGGGCGTCCGCGCCGGGCAGGAGCAACGGCAGTTCCTCCTCGGTCGCGTAGACCGTGTCGGCGAGGCGTTCTATGTCGTCGGCGTTGGGCGGCAGGACGCCACGGTGCAGGACGACGAGCCGGTCAGCCACGGCCGTCCGCCACGGGGATGGCGAGGTACTTGTACTCCAGGAACTCGTCGATGCCAATCCGTCCGCCTTCCCGGCCCAGGCCGGACTGCTTGACGCCGCCGAAGGGCGCGGCCGGGTTGGAGACCAGTCCGGTGTTGACGCCGACCATGCCTGTTTCCAGCCTCTCCCCCACCCGCAGGGCGCGGTCGATGTCCTGGGTGAACAGGTAGCCGACCAGACCCCATTCGGTGTCGTTGGCGGCGCGGACCACCTCGTCCTCGGTGTCGAAGGTGAGGACGGCGGCCACCGGCCCGAAGATCTCCGTCGACATCAGGTCGGAATCGGGCCGGACCCCGGTGAGCACGGTGGGCGGGTAGAAGTGGCCGGGCCCGTCCGGGACCTCTCCCCCGGTGAGGATCTTCGCGCCGCGGTTGACCGCGTCCCGAACGAGCGTGTCGGCCTTGGCACGCCCGGCGCCGTCGATGAGCGGGCCCACGTGCGTGCCCGGCGCCGTGCCGGGGCCCACGGACAGGGCGGCCATGCGCTCGGCGAGCCGGACGGCGAAAGTGTCGGCGACCGAGCGGTGGACGAAGAACCGGTTCGCGGCGGTGCACGCCTCGCCCATGTTCCGCATCTTGGCGACCATCGCCCCGTCGACCGCCCGGTCCAGGTCTGCGTCCTCGAACACGATGAAGGGCGCGTTGCCGCCGAGTTCCATCGACGTCCGTACGACGGTGTCGGCGCACTGGGCGAGCAGCAGCCGTCCGACCGGGGTGGACCCGGTGAAGGACAACTTGCGCACGCCGCCGCCGCGCAGCAGGGGCTCGATCACTCCGGCGGCGTCCGTGGTGGTGACGACGTTGAGCACGCCGTCCGGGAGTCCAGCCTCGGCGAGGATGCCGGCGAGGGCGAGGGTGGACAGCGGGGTCTGCGGGGCGGGTTTGAGGACCATCGTGCAACCCGCCGCGATCGCGGGGCCGATCTTGCGGGTGCCCATGGCGAGCGGGAAGTTCCACGGGGTGATCAGCAGGCAGGGGCCGACGGGCTGGCGCATGACCAGGACGCGGTTGGCGCCATCGGGGGTGCGGGTGAGCCCGCCGTCGACACGGACGGCCTCCTCGGAGAACCAGCGGAAGAACTCCGCCGCGTAGCCGACCTCTCCGTGGGCCTCGGCGAGCGGCTTGCCCATCTCCAGGGTCATCAGGAGCGCGAGGTCCTCGCGCCGGTCGAGGATGATCTCGTAGGCGCGGCGCAGGATCTCGCTGCGGGCGCGGGGCGCGGTGGCCGCCCAGGCCTCCTGTGCGGCGACGGCGGCATCGAGGGCGCGGCGACCGTCGGCGGGCGCGGCGTCGGCGACCTCGCACAGCCGCTGTCCGGTCGCGGGGTCGTCCACCGCGAAGCGGGCACCCTCGGCGGCGTCCTGCCAGTTCCCGGCGATGAGCAACTGCTTGGGGACGGAGTCGATGACCTTGGTCATGAGGAGATGCCTCCGGGTGGGTTCGGGTCGAGCAGTTCGGCCAGGTGCCGGGCCTGCGGCCCGTCGGGGCCGGTCAGGTGGGCCGCCTGGGTGCGGCAGCTGAAGCCGTCGGCGAGGACGGTGTCGGTTGCTTCGAGGGCCGCGAGTTTCGGGGCCAGGGAAAGGCCTGCGACGGTGATCGAGGTGGCGTGGTGCTGGGCCTCGAAGCCGAAGTTGCCAGCCAGTCCGCAGCAGCCGTTCGCCTCGTCGACGTGGTCGACGCCGAGTCGGCGCAGCAGTTCGGACTGGGTTCTCTCGCCGAAGACGGCGTACTCGTGGCAGTGGGTCTGCAGGGTGACACGGTCGGGTACGGCCGGTTTCCACGCCGGGTCGGCGCGTTCGGCGAGGGCGCCCGCGAAGCTGCGGACGCGGGCGGCGACCCGGCGGGCGGACTCCGTGCCCAGGAGGGCGGGCGCGTCGTGGCGAAGGGCTGCCGCACAGCTCGGCTCGGGGACGACGATCGGCAGCTCGCCTCCGTCGTCGAGATGTTCGACAGTACGGGTCAGCACACGCCGTGCGATGCCGAGTTGGCCGGTGGTGAGCCAGGTGAGCCCGCAGCACAGTCCACTGCGCGCGGTCGCGGGGAGTCCGGCGTCGGCGAGGACTCGGGCGGCGGCGCCCGCGACGTCAGGGCGGAAGGCGCGGGTGAAGGAGTCCACGAGCAGGACCGCGGCGGGGTGTTCGGGCTGCGGGGGCAGGTGCTCGCGCAGGGCCCGGCGCGGGGCGAAGGCCGGCAGGGCACGCTCGGTGGTGACTCCGCCTAGGCGCGCGACGAGCCGGCCCAGGGGACCGCCGAGTACGGCGTTCACAGCCCCGGCGGCCCAGCGGGCGAGGGCCGACCACCAGGGCAGCCAGCCCAGGCTGTAGTGGCTGCGCGGGCGGAGGCGTCCGGTGTAGTGGCGGTGCAGGAACTCCGACTTGTACGTCGCCATGTCGACGCCGACCGGGCAGTCGGCGGCGCAGGCCTTGCAGGACAGGCACAGGTCGAGCGCGTCGCGCACCTCGGCCGAGCGGCTGCCGTCGGCCACCACGGCGTCGGGTCCGCCGCGCAGCATCTCCTGGAGCAGCCGGGCGCGGCCCCGCGTGGAGTCGCGCTCGTCATGGGTGGCACGGTAGCTGGGGCACATCGACCCGCCGGCGTCACTGCGGCAGCGCCCCACCCCGATGCAGCGGCCCACGGCCTCGGCAAAGCCGCCCGGGTCCTCGGGGAAGGTGAAACCGCCCGGTGCCGGGGGGCCGATCGGATACAGCGCGAGATCGGCGTCGACGGCTGCCGGGTCCACGATCACGCCCGGGTTGAGGACGCTCGCGGGGTCGTACAACCGCTTGTAGGCGGCGAACGCGGCGCGCATCCGGGGGCTGTACATGACGGCCAGGAGTTCGCTGCGGGCGCGTCCGTCGCCGTGTTCGCCGGACAGGGTGCCGCCGTGCTCGACCACCAGGGCGGCGGCCTCCTCAAGGAAGGCCCGCATGGCGGCGGCACCCTCATGGGTGGCGGGGTCGAAGTCGACGCGGACGTGGACGCAGCCCGCGCCGAAGTGGCCGTACAGGACGCCGGTGTAGCCGTGCTTGGCGAGCAGGGCGCGGAAGTCGCCCAGGTAATCGGCGAGTCGGTGCGGGTCGACGGCGGCATCTTCCCAGCCGGGCCAGGACGTGCCGCCGTCGACGAGGCGGGCGGCGAGTCCGGCGCCGTCCTCGCGTACCCGCCACAGCGAGCGCCGTTCGGCCGGGTCCTCGACGACCCGGCCCGCCACCATCCGTTCCTCCGCCCGGAGTTCGGCGAGCAGTGCGGCCGCGCGCCGGTCGGCGTCGTCCTGGTCGGCGCCGTCGAGTTCGACGTAGAGCCAGGCGGCGCCCTCGGGGAGTCCGGTGACGGCTTCCGGGCCGCGCCGATGGCGCAGGGTGGCGACGATGGCCTCGTCCATGCCCTCCACGGCGGTGGGCCGGTGCCCGAGGATCGCCGGCACGTCCCGGGCGGCCTCCACCACGTCCCGGTAGCCGAGGGCGAGCAGCGTGGTGGCCGCGGGCCTCGTCTGCAGCCGCACGATGGCGCGGGTGACGACCGCGCAGGTGCCCTCCGTGCCGACCAGGGCGCGGGCGGCGTGCCGGCCGTGCTCGGGGAGGAGGTGGTGGAGCTGGTAGCCGGAGACCTGGCGGGGGATGCGGCCCAGTTCGGTGCGCAAGGCCGCGAGGTTGTCGTCGACCAGCCGGGTCAGCGCCGAGTCGAGGGCGGTAATACGGGCGTCGGGGTCGTCGCCGAGGGCTCGCAGGCCACCGGGGCCGGCCACGGCGCGCACTCCTTCGGCCGTGACAATCTCCAGTTCCTCTACGTGCTCGACCGTCCTGCCGTACGCCACGGAGTGGTTCCCGCACGCGTCGTTGCCGATCATCCCGCCGAGGGTGCAGCGACTGTGCGACGAGGGATCGGGGCCGAAGAACAGGCCGTGCGGCGCGGCGGCGCGCTGGAGGTCGTCGAGGACCACGCCGGGTTCGACGACGGCGGTGCGGGCGGCCGGGTCGATCGAGAGGACCCGGCCCAGGTGGCGGGAGAAGTCGAGAACCACGCCGGGTCCGATCGCGTTGCCGGCCATGCTGGTGCCCGCCCCGCGCGCGGTGAGCGGTATGCCCAGGTCACGGCAGGCACGTACTACCGCGACCACGTCCTCGGCGGAGCGCGGGAAGGCGACGGCGAGCGGGGGTACCCGGTAGTTGGAGGCGTCGTACGCGTACTGGGCACGCCGCCCGTCCCCGATGTCGACCTCCAAGCCCGGCGCCGTGCGCGCCAGCAGGCCTACGAGGGCCGATGCCTCGCTCATCCGGCCGTGCCCGCCTCGACGGCCGCCGCCCAGGCGCGCAGTCCCTCGTCGACCGCGGCCGCGTCGACGACCAGCGGCGGGATCATGCGGACGACGTTGCCCCACGGCCCACAGGGCAGCAGGAGCAGGCCTTCTTCCACGGCGGCCGCCAGCACCCGGGACGCCGCGGCCGGGTCGGGTTCGCCGGTCTCCGTCACGAACTCGCTGGCCAGCATCAGCCCGAGGCCGCGTACGTCGCCGATGGCGGGGTTCTTCGCGGCGACCTGGTCGAGTCCGGCGCGCAGCCGGGCACCCATCGCGGCGGCGTTCGCGACCAGTCCCTCCTCCTCGACGACGTCAAGGGTGGCCAGCGCCGCCGCGCAGGCGACGGCGTTGCCGCCGTAGGTGCCCCCCTGCGAACCGGGCCGGGCCCGGCTCATCAGCTCCGTGGGCGCCGCGATCGCGGACAGTGGGAAGCCGCTGGCCAGGCCCTTGGCGGTGATCAGGATGTCGGGGCGGATCCCGAGGTGCTCGTGGCCCCAGAACCGGCCGGTGCGGCCGACGCCGGTCTGGATCTCGTCCAGGACCAGCAGGATGCCGTGCCGGTCCGCGCGCTCCCGCAGGCCCCGCACGAACGCCGGGTCGGCGGGGACGTAGCCGCCCTCGCCGAGGACGGGTTCGACGAAGACCGCGGCGGTGTCGTCGGGGGCGGTGACAGTCTGCAGCAGCTGGTCGAACTCGCGCAGCGCGAACCGGGTGGCCGTCTCCTGGTCCCAGCCGTAGTGGAAGGCGTGCGGGAAGGGCGTGACGACGACGCCACCCATCAGGGGGCCGAAGCCGGTGCGGACCTTGGTGCCCGAGGTGGTCATGGACGCGGCGGCGACGGTGCGGCCGTGGAAGCCGCCCTGGCAGACCACGACGTTCGGGCGGCCGGTGGCCTGGCGGGCGAGCCGGAGCGCGGCCTCGACCGCCTCGCTGCCGGAGTTGGCGAAGAACAGGCTGTCCAGACCCTCCGGCAGGACGGTGCCGAGGCGCTCGACCAGCCGTTGCAGCGGTCGGTGCATGACGGTCGTGTACTGGCCGTGGATCAGGGTGGCGACCTGCTCCTGTGCGGCGGCTACCACCTTCGGGTGGCAGTGGCCGGTGCTGGTGACGCCGATGCCCGCGGTGAAGTCGAGGTAGCGGCGGCCGTCCGCGCCGTACAGGTGGACGCCTTCGCCGCGTTCGGCGACGACCGGTGTGGCCTGGCGCAGGTGCTCGGACAGGTGGCTCATACGACGGCTCTCCGACAGCGTGAGAAGGTGCGGGGACACCTGCCACCCTGCGGGCGGCACGACCGGAGGGTCAACGGCCATCGTGTTCCGCCGAGCCACTCGGTGTGGACGGTCTGTCAACCGGCCCGCCGACCCGGAACAAACTGTCCACGCGGGGCCGCCCGAGCGAACAGGGTGTTCATTGACGGTGGCCGCACGCTGAACAAGGGTGATGGACAACCCGGACGGCCTCACCAGAGCCCTCCGCACTGCGTACAGCGTCGTACGCGTTCGAACTGCTTGACGCACGACTTCCTCCGCCCCGGTCCCCCTGCCGGCGCGGGTTCCCTCACCGCCCCTGCGTCCCCCAGGAGCCTCAAGCATGTCCGTGACATCGTCATCCACCACCCCAGGGGGCTCGTCGCTCGACGACGCGCCCGTCACCTCCTTCCACCGCCGGATCATGGCCGTCGCCATGGGCGGCCCGTTCTGCGACGGCTACCTGCTCGGCGTGATGGGCGTCGCTCTTGCCCTCATCACCCCGGCCCTCGACCTGGACACCCTGTGGACCGGCCTGGTGGCCGCCTCCGTCCTGGTCGGGGTGTTCATCGGCGGCGCGGTCTTCGGGCCGATCACGGACCGGGTGGGCCGCCATCTGATGTACGTGCTCAACCTGGCCACCTTCGTGGTCTTCTCGGCACTGCAGTTCTTCGTGACCGAGGCCTGGCAGCTGATGGTGCTGCGGCTGCTGATCGGCATCGCGATCGGCGCCGACTATCCGATCGCCTCCGCACTCACCACCGAACTGGTCCCGCGCCGGCTGCGCGGCCCGGCCCTGTCCGGCCTGGTGCTGGCCTGGTGGGTCGGATACGGCGTGAGCTACTGGGTGGGCTGGGCACTGACCGGGCTCGGCGACGACGCCTGGCGCTGGATGCTCGCCTCCGGAGCCGTCCCGGCACTGGTCTTCCTCGTCTTCCGGGCCGGCATCCCCGAGTCCCCGCGCTGGCTTGCCTCGCGTGGCCGGATCGATGAGGCCAAGGCCGTCGTGCGCAAGCACCTCGGCCCCAACATCGACGCCGACGAACTGGTTTCCGAAGCCCGGCAGGAACAGCGCGGCGGCTCCGGGCTCGGTAACCTCGTCGAGATCTTCCGGCGCGGCTACGCCGTCCCCGTCATCTTCTGCTCCGTCTTCTGGATCTGCCAGGTCGCGCCCGCCTTCGCGGTCCGCTCCTTCCAGCCGCAGATGCTGTCCGCGTTCGGCGTACAGAGCTCCTACGGCGCCAGCGCGCTGATCACCACGATCGCCGTGCTGGGCATCGCGCTCGGCCTCGTGGTCGTCAACCGGATCGGCCGCCGCCCGCTGCTGATCAGCACGTTCGTCTTCATCAACGTCTCGCTGATCGCACTGGCAGTGCTGCCGCTGCACTGGGCCGCCCTCGTGGTCGCCCTGTTCGCCGCCTTCCAGTTCTTCGAGGCGGCCGGCAGCGGGCTGCAGTTCGTCTACCCGAGCGAGCTGTTCCCGACCGACCTGCGGGCCACCGGCGTCGGCATCGCCACCGCGATGAGCCGGGTCGGCTCCGCCTCCTCCACCTTCCTGCTCCCCATCGCCGCGGCCGACCTGGGTGTGCGCGGCACGCTCGGCGTCGCGGTCGCCATCACCCTGGTCGGCCTCGCCGTGTCGTACTTCCTCGCCCCCGAGACCAAGAACCTGGGCCTGGCCGAAGCCAGCAAGCGTGCCTGAACAATCCCCCAAGACAAGGAGTCACCGCATGCGCAAGGTCGTCAGTTTCGACTGCTACCGCACCCTCATCAACTTCGACACCCGCGCCGCCACCCACGAGATCGTCAAGGACCGTCTCGCCGAGGCCGGCGTCGACGCCGATCAGTTCCACCACGACGCGTACGTGATGCGTTTCCAGGGCGTCGTCGACGAGTACCGCCCCTACCGCGAGATCGTCCGCAGCACCCTGCGCAACGTCATGCTGCTGCACGGCGTGGAGTACCGGGACGAGGACGGCGAGGCGCTGATCGAGGCGATCAAGAAGTTCAAGCCGTTCCGCGAGGTCCCGGAGGCGCTGCGTCGGCTGAAGAGCGAGTACGACATCGCGATCCTCTCCAACAGCGAGGACTACCTGATCCAGTTCGCCGTCGAGGAACTGGGTGTGGAATGGGACTACGTCCTGACCGCCGAGCAGGCGGGCGCCTACAAACCGCTTCCGCAGGCGTTCGAGTACCTGATGAAAGCCACCGGCCGCGGCCCGGAGGACATCATCCACACCGCCCAGGGCTGGGAGTACGACATCATGCCCACCAAGCGGTACCCGGGCATGCGGCGCATCTGGGTCAACCGATACGGCTTCCCGGGTTCGGCCGCATTCCAGCCGTACGAGGAGATCAAGGACCTCTCCGAGCTGCCCGGTCTGCTCGGTGTCTGATACGCGGCGGGGCGTCTGCGGGCGCCCCGCCGCCTTCGGGCGACTCTCCCCCACCGCTGTGAAAGGACACACCCCGTGAGCGCCAGCACGCTCCGCCACCCCGGCCCGGTCAACGGCCGGGTCTCCCATTGGTTCACCGAGCTCCCCATCCCCCGCCCGGCGCTGCCCGGCGACCGCGACGCGGACGTGTGCATCGTGGGAGCGGGCCTGACCGGCCTGTGGACCGCGTACTACCTCAAACTGGCCGACCCCGCGCTGCGGATCACGATCCTGGAGGCCGAGTTCGCCGGCTACGGCGCCTCCGGCCGCAACGGCGGCTGGGCCTCCGGCCTGGTCCCCGGCGCCCGCGACCGGCTCGCGAAGCAGTACGGCCGGGAGGCCGTGCTCGACTACCAGCGGGCGATGAACGAGGCCGTCGACGAGATCATCGCCGTCGCCGACCGCGAGGGCATCGACGCGGACATCGTCAAGGGCGGCACCCTGCGGGTGGCCCGCACGCCCGCGCAGGCCACCCGGCTGCGGCACAAGACCGAGGCCGACCACGAGTGGGGCGTCACGGACGCCGTGATGCTCACCCCCGCGGAAGCCGCCGAACGCATCCGTATCGACGGGATGACGGCGGCGGCCTTCACCCCGCACTGCGCCAGGCTGCAGCCCGCCTCGCTGGTGCAGGGGCTCGCCGCGACTGTCGAGCGGCTCGGCGTCACCCTCCACGAGAAGTCACCGGTCACCGTCATCGAGCCGGGCCGGGCGGTCACCGCGCACGGCACCGTACACGCTCCCGTCGTGCTGCGCGCGACGGAGGGGTTCACGGCCTCCCTGAAGGGGCTGCGGCGGACCTGGCTGCCCATGAACAGCTCGCTGGTGGTCACCGAGCCGCTGCCCAAGGAGGTCTGGGAGGAGATCGGCTGGGCGGGCCAGGAGACCCTGGGCGACACCGCACACGGGCATCTGTACGGCCAGCGGACCCCGGACGACCGCATCGCCATCGGCGGCCGTGGTGTGCCGTACCGTTTCGCGTCCCGCACCGACTCCGACGGGCGGGTAGCCGAGCGGACCGTCCAGGAACTCACGGAAACTCTCTACAAGGTGCTGCCGCAGACCAGCGGGGCGCGCGTCGAGCACGCCTGGTGCGGGGTGCTCGCCGTGCCCCGGGACTGGTCAGCGACGGTGGGGTTGGACCGGGTCACCGGGCTCGGCTGGGCCGGCGGCTACGTCGGACATGGCGTGACCTCGACGAACCTGGCCGCCCGCACCCTCACCGACCTGGTGCTGCGCCGTGAGTCGCGGCTGACCCGGCTGCCCTGGACCGGGCACCGCCCGGGCACCTGGGAGCCGGAACCGTTCCGGTGGCTCGGAGTACGGGGACTCTACGTCGCCTACCGGCTGGCGGACCGCCATGAGGCGGGCGGGCGCAGCCGTACGTCTCCCATAGCCACCCTCGCCGACCTCGTCGCACGCCGTCCGTGACGTCCGGCCGGCGCGTCTGTCGGCGGAATTCCTCCGACAGACGCGCCGTCACGTCCCGCGGCGCCCGCCGCCGACCAGCCGCAACGCTCTGAATAACACGGATCGTAGTCGCTTAGGCCACGCCCGCGCCGCCTAGAGTGGTGATGGTCCATAGGCCGGACCGCCCTGCATGTGTTCTCGGGAGCCTGTCGCCATGTCCTTCCTCACCGTCGCAGAAGTGCTGCGGCTGCCCGTTCTCGCGGCCGGCCTGCCCAGCGTGGCGGCGGGTGAGGGCCAGCTGAACCGCGCCGTGCGCTGGGTACACGTCACCGAACTCCTCGATCCCGCCTCCTTCCTGGAGGGCGGCGAACTCGTGCTGACCACCGGCATGCCGCATCCCTCCGACCCCGCCCGACTGCGCGCCTATGTGGACCAGTTGGCCGACGTGGGCGTCGCGGGGCTCGTCGTCGAACTCGGCCGGCGGTACCGGCAGGCGCCCCAGGAACTCGTCACGGCCTGCCGGGAACGGGACCTGCCCCTGATCGTACTGGCCCGGGGTGTCCGCTTCATCGAGGTCACCCAGACCGTGCACGCGCTGATCCTGGACGCGCAGGGCGAACTCTTGCGCCGCGCCCAGCAGGTGTACCAGGAGTGCACCCAGCTCACGTTGCGCGGCGCGGAGCCCGAGGAGATAGTGCAGGCCGCGGCGGACTTCGCCGGTTGTCCGGTGATCCTGGAGAATCTGGTTCATCATGCGGTGATCTGCAGAACGCCCGGCCGGACGGACGAGAAGGTGCTGGAGGCGTGGCCGCGCCGGTCGCGCACCGCGGACACCCCGGACCGCGCGGCCGTCTGCGGGCCCGAGGGCTGGTTGGTGGCCCCCGTCGACGAACGCGGCACCCGCCGGGGACGGCTGGTGATGCTACCCCTGGTGGACGGGCCGCGCTTCGGCCCCGAGCACACGATGATCCTGGAACAGGCCGTCACCGCACTGACCCTTCTCAGGCTCACCGGCCGCCCCCGGTGGGACCGGCGCGCGCACAGTTCCGTCCTGCTCGACCTGCTCCACTGGCGGTACCGGAGCCACACTGAGGCGAGGCTGCGGGCGGAGGCGCTGGGGCTGCCGACGACCGGCCACCGACTCGTGCCTGTCGTCATCGACGGCGGGACCGCGTCCTCCGAAGAGATATCGCTGTCCGATCACCTCGCCGACGAACTGCGTACCGCCGGGATCAAGGGGCTGGTCGGAGACCTCAGGGCACGACGGACCGGAGTGCTGCTCGCCCTCGCCCGCGCCACCGCCTGGCAGCCGGTCGTGGAACGCCTCGGCCGGCACCTGCACGAGAGGTTCGGCGAGGACGTGGTCGTGGCCGTCGGCCCCGGCGTCACCGATCTCACCCTCATCACCCGGTCGTTCCGGGAGGCCGAGCAGGTCGCCGACGCGATTGGGCCCGCCACGCCGATCCGTCCGTTCCACGTGCTCTCTGACGTCGGTCTGCCCGAGCTGCTGTACTCGCTGCGCGACGACGTTCGGATTCAGCACTATGTGGAGCAGCAGCTCGGACGTCTCGTCGAGCACGACGCCCGGCACGGCGGTGATCTGCTGGCGACGCTGCGCGCGTACCTTCAGGCCGCTGGCAACAAGTCGATCGCCGCACGGCAGGTTGGCCTGTCCCGACAGGCGTTCTACCAGCGCCTGCACACCATCGAGCGGCTCCTCGCCACCGACCTGGAAAGTGGCGCCCGCCGAACGCAACTGCACGTCGCCGTCACGGCCCTCGATCTGGACAACAGGAACCCGGGTCCGTGAGGGCGTCGCCTCCTATTCCGGCGCTGTGGCGTCCGCGCGCCATCTGAGTTCCTTGCCGTCACGACCGGGACGCAGTCGCTGAAGCTTCCGAGCGCAAGAGCCACGGCCCCACGTCGCGGCTCCCGCACTGTTGCGGGCATTACGCCAAACCGGGCGGCGGTGGACGGCGAGAACTGCGGAGGCGACGAGTGCGGCCGCTCGGGCGACGACAAGGTTGCGGTACCGGCCGACGACGTAAGTGGGCTCCCTCGGATTCGGTCCCGACAGAGTGCGCGTCCTCCAGGCCATACGCCCGGGCGGCGGGCCCCAACGTGTTTCCCACGGCCTCGTCCGCCGCGAGCCGTGAGCAGGGGCCGTGATGGAGACGACTGCCTCGCGGTGGCAGGACTCGCCATCCCCTGCAGACACTGCACGGCGACACCCCGAGTTCAAGCTCAGCGGATTGGTGTCGGCGACGGCACAGCCACCAGCCAGACCCACACTGTCGGCTACGCGAACGACTGCCCCGGAGGGCTCTCCGAGCGCTTGGTCATCGGGGCCTACGGCCATCTGAAGATCCCTGAACGTGTCTCACCGGTCCTCGCAGCCTTGACAGAGCCCCTGGCCACTGGAGTGAACGGCGTTCTGCGCTCCGGTGCACAGCAGGGCGACCGGGGGGCTGGTGACCGGGACCCGTCCGGTGGGCCTGGGAGCCGTGATCATGCTGGCGGCCCGGGGCAGGGGCTCATCGTCATGTCTGGCCCGTCGACCAAGCGCCGGGAGATCGCCCTGCCCTAGGGAGCCCACATCGCCGTCGATCCGCTCCATGACGATCAGGTGGGGGTATGGCAGATGTGACGCCCACCTGGACGCCACACCAGCATCTTCGCCACCCTCCGCACGAGCAGCCCCAGCACCATCGACCACGTCAAGATCCCTATCCGGCGCGACCTGCCGTGGACCACCGTCCTCAGCCCGACGAGTGCCGCTGTCTCACGCCCTTGACCAGTCAACCCTCTGCAGGGTTGCCGCGGCCGATCAGGGTCATCGCGCCTCGAGGACTCCACCCTGACCGCGGTCTTGCACCTACGCGCCAACGTCGTCGCCTGCCAAGGCCTCGGCGGCGAGCACTTCACCCACATCGACCCCCGAACAGCGATGCGCCGTCTGTCTTGCCAAAGCCGACGCCCTCGGCTTCACCGTTCGCTTCGACCCCGTCGAGGCAGCCGGACCTCGTTGATCACACCTCTCTGACCACGACCGTTCCTTTTCGGAGGAGAGTCGCCCACTGCGGCAACGCTCCGGCTCGCGGCGGAGGTCAGGCTGATTCGCGGCGAACCAGACGGGGGCGGGCCACCGTACCCGCCTCCTCGGGCAGTTCCTCCTGCGCCAGGAGCCGCGCCACCGAGTCGGCCACGACCGACCCGATGGCGGGCATGTCGAAGTAGGTCGAGGTAAGCCCGGGACGCAGCAGCGCACCCAACGGCATGTTGCCCGACCCCACTACGGCGATGTCGCCGGGGACCGCGACGCCCTGCCGGCTGAGGGCGGCGATCAGCAGTAGGGCGAACTCGTCGTTGTAGGCATAGACCGCGTCAGGCCGACTCGCCGGATCGCGCCAGCGCGCAGCCAGCCGGTCAAGCGAGCCGTCAGAGAGGTCGCAGTCTGCGCGCAGCACCTTCGCAGAGCGTGCGCCGGCCGCGGTGGCCACCGCGCGGTAACGTCTCTCCCCCAGATCGGCGAGGGGACCAGTGGGGACCAGGCAGGCCAGCGTCCGGTGGCCGTGGTCCAGCAGGAAGTCCGTGGCGGCCGTGGCCGCGTCGGCGACATCGAAGCGCAGCGTGGGGCAGTGGGGCACAGGGGCGGGCCCGATCAGCAGGATCGCTTCGACCCCGGCAGTGCGCAGCAGGTCCGCGCCCTCGGCATCGCACCGGTCGGCGAAGGCGAGAACGGCAGCAGGCCGCAGCTCCGCCCACTGCCGGGCGCCTCTGGCACCCGAGGCCGTCCGGTCGCCGTGCAGGAGGAGACACAGGCCGCGAGCCGCGAGCTCGCTGTTGACGCTGTCCTGGAAGGCGTCGATGGCCGGGCCGGCCGGTTCGGCGGGCATCGGCATGAGGACGATGTTGCTACGGCCGGAGCGGAGCGAGCGGGCCGAGGCATGCGGCGAGTAGCCCAATTCGTCGACCGCCCGCAGAACCCGCTGCCGGGTGGACTCGGGGATGGACTGGTCACTGCGCCGGTTGAGGACGTACGAGACCGTGGCCCGGGACACCCCGGCCCTTCGCGCCACGTCCGTGCTGGTCGGCCGCATGGTCATCGCTCCTTTGCCGCCCGTGCACGAGGACTCTGTGAATACGTCGCCCGGCGGGGCCTCCTGCCGGGACCCTTGCCACGCCCACTTACACGTGCCACATTAACCGGCATCGAGGCTACTTACACGTGACAGCAGTGTAAACCGGCCGCGCCGTGGCGTGATTCCGAACCCTCAACACGATGAAGTACGGAGGAACCCCTTCATGGACGTGACGAAGGACGAGGTCCCGGTTCCCGGAACGCCGGAGGCGGCACAGGCGGACGGCGGCGCGGCCCTCCCCGCGAGCGGAACGCCCGTCGGCAAGCGGTTCGTGGCCACGGTCACCATCGCCTTCTTCGGCACATGGCTGGCCCTGCTCCCCTCCACCACCGTCACCCTGGCTCTGCGGGTCCAGCAGATAGCGCCCGGCGACAAGACCTCGGTCCTGTCCATGGTGCTCGCAGTCGGTGCGGCCGTCGCGCTGATCGCCCAGAACCTCTTTGGCGCCCTGTCGGACCGCACGACCAGCCGCTTCGGCATGCGCCGCCCCTGGATCGCGGGCGGGGCCCTGCTCGGCCTGGGCGGTCTGGTGCTACTCGCCGCCGCGTCCACCGTGTGGATGCTTCTACTCGCCTGGTGCCTGGTGCAGCTGCTGTTCAACGTCCTTCTGGCCGGCCTCAACCCCGTCCTGCCCGACCATGTGCCGTCCAGGCAGCTCGGAAAGGTCTCGGCGCTCGCCGGACTGACCCAGCAGCTCGGCATCGTCGGCGGTGTCTTCCTGGTGCAGCTCCTGCTGCCCGATCTCACCCTCGCCATCGTGCTCCCGGGCGTGGTGTGTCTCGCCGCCGTCGCGGTTTTCCTGCCGGTGCTCAAGGACCGCCGGCTCACCCGGTCCGAGCGCAGGCCGCTGCGGGCCCGCGACCTGTTGCTCGCCTACTGGACGAACCCCCGCAAGGCCCCCGACTTCGCCTGGGCCTGGGTGTCCCGCTTCCTCGTCACGGCCGGCAACTTCACCCTCTCCAGCTACCAGACCTACTTCCTGATGGACCGCTTCGGCTACACCCCTGCGACGATCGGCTCCGCCGTCTTCCGGGTTCTCCTGGCGACCAGCATCGCAGTCGTGGCGACGAGTCTGGTCTTCGGCGCGGTGTCCGACCGGATCGGCCGCCGCAAGGTCTTCGTCCTGGTGTCCGCGATCGTGCTGGCCCTGGCCCACATCCTCGCGGCCTGCGCGGCCTCCTTCACCGTCTTCCTGGTGGCCGCCGTCATAGGGGGCGTCGCGACCGGCTGCTACATCGCCGTCGACATGGCCCTGGTCGCCGAGGTGCTGCCCTCTCGGGCGGATGCGGGTAAGGACATGGGCGTCTTCCATCTCGCCAACGTCCTGCCGCAGACCCTCGTGCCCGCAGTCGCCCCCGCCTTCCTCGCCATCGGCGGCGGTCGCGACAACTACCCGGCGTTCTTCATCGCCGGCGCCGTGGCGGGCGTGCTCGGCGCCATCGCCAACCAGCGGATCCGCACCGTCAGATGAGGCCGCCATCCGCGTGAGACACCGTCCCGTCCAACAGTGCTGCCAGGAGGAAACCAGCGTGTCCGTCCCGCCGCCCGCCGAGCCGGAGGCCCCTCGGCCCAACTTCGTCGTGTTCGTGCCCGACCAGCTACGGGCCGACGCCCTGGGTGCCTTCGGGAACCCACACGTCAGCACCCCGAACATCGACGCTCTGGCCGCCCGGGGCACCCGCTTCGAGCAGGCCTACGTCCAGCACCCCGTGTGCTCTCCCAGCCGGGCCTCCTTCCTCACCGGCTGGTACCCGCACACCGCCGGCCACCGCAGCCTCACCCACCTGCTGCGCCCCTCGGAGCCCAATCTCCTGAAGATCCTGAAGGAGGCCGGCTACCACGTCACCTGGGCGGGTGCCCGGGGCGACACCTTCGCCCCCGGCGCCACCGAGGTCAGCGTGGACGAGTACGGGTTCAGCGAAACCCCCTCCCACGCGGGCTTCGGGAGCGAGTGGCCCGACGACGTCTGGACCCGGCTGTTCTACCGGGGACGCAGAGAGCCCGCCGCCGCCGAGGAGCCGCCGGACTTCGACGAGGCAGCGATCCGCACGGCGGAGGCGTGGCTCGCCGCGCCACCGGAGCGGCCCTGGGTGCTCTTCGTCCCGATCCTGGCTCCCCACTGCCCGTTCGAGGCACCCGAGCCATGGTTCTCGCAGTACGACCGCGACGCCGTCCCCGAACCCGTCCCACCTGTCGACGACGGGCTGGAACCCGGATTCATGCAGGCCGTCCGCGAACGCTACGGCATCGAGGAGGTCACAGCTGAGGTGTGGCGCGAGATCATCGCCACCTACTACGCCATGGTCTCCCGGATGGACGAGCACCTCGGCCGCGTACTGGCCGCCGTCGACCGGGCAGGGGCGACGGATGCGACGGTCACCCTCTTCTTCGCCGACCACGGCGAGTACCTCGGCGACTTCGGCCTCGTCGAGAAGTGGCCATCCGCCATGCACGACTGCATCACCCGTGACCCGCTCATCATCAGCGGAGGCGGCCTGCCCCAGGGCCAGGTCGTCCACTCCATGGTGGAACTCATCGACGTCCTGCCCACCGTCCTCGAACTGGCCGGAGTTTCCGCACCGCACCGCCACTTCGGCCGCAGCCTGCTCCCCGTGCTGCGGGACCCACGGGCTCCGCACCGCGACTACGCCTTCACCGAGGGCGGCTTCACGGTGGAGGAGGAACCGCAACTGGAGCACGCCCCGCTTCCTTACGACCGCAAGGCACAACTCCAGCACGACCGGCCGGAGCTGGTCGGCAAGTCGGTCGCCGTCCGCGACCGGGCGTGGACCTACGTGTGGCGCCTGTACGAGAAGGCCGAACTGTACGACCGGCTCCAGGACCCGCACGAACGGATCAACGTCGCTGCGCTGCCCGAACACGCCGAGGTGGTGGCCCGGATGCACGAGGCGATGACCCGCTGGCTGGTGGACACCGCCGACGTCATCCCCGCCGAGGAGGACCCCCGCTTCCCGGAGGTACGGCTGCCCGCTCCGGGAGTTCGAACGCCCGCGCCGCCGCAAGGGGATCCGGCGACGGCGGGTCCCGCCGCCGCCGGCGACGGCTCCGCGGATCCGCACCGGGGAGAGGAGCACACGAGGTGACGGACGGCCCACCCTCAGGCTCGTGCTGCGCACCGCGGACAGTGGGCAGGACCATTCCCTCCGGCAGCCGTGGCGCCACGGGATCGCGCGGCGGCGTCCACCGGTTGGAACAGGCCGCCGTTCCGGGCGGCCTGTTCACCATGGGTGACGGGCAGGGTGACGGTCTGGCGGCGGACGGGGAACTGCCTCTGCACACGGTTGCGTTGTCCGCCTTCGCCATCGACGCCACGACGGTGACCGTGGCCGACTTCGCGGCGTTCGCCGAGGCGACCGGATACCGCACGGACGCCGAACGGTGCGGGTTCTCGGCCGTGTTCCACCTCGCCGTACGGGCGCCGGACCGGGACGTGCTGGGCCTGTCCCCCGCGCTGCCCTGGTGGCTCGGGGTCCGGGGCGCCGACTGGCGCCGCCCGGGCGGACGTCTATCCGAGGCCGAGCCCGACCATCCGGTCGTCCATGTCTCGTGGCACGACGCGACGGCCTACTGCGCGTGGGTCGGGCGATCCCTGCCGACCGAGGCGCAGTGGGAGTACGCCGCGCGCGGTGGCCTGGAGGGGACACGCTATCCCTGGGGCGACGACCTGAGCCCCGGGGGCACCTGGCGGTGCAACATCTGGCAGGGGCGATTCCCTCACCACAACACCCTGGAGGACGGCTTCCTCACCACGGCACCCGTGCGCTCGTTCCAGCCCAACGGATATGGGCTGTGGCAGGCGGTGGGCAACGTGTGGGAGTGGTGCGCCGACTGGTACTCGCCCCGTTACTACGCGGTCTCGCCCTCCTGGGAGCCGCGGGGTCCTGAATCAGGGTCCGGTCGGGTCATGCGCGGCGGCTCCTACCTCTGCCATGACTCGTACTGCAACCGCTACCGGGTCGCGGCCCGCTCCTCGAACACCCCCGACTCCTCCACCGGCAACTGCGGTTTCCGGACGGTGTCCGCGGCCACGGGTCCCTGATCGACGAAAGACGAGGCGGAAGACCCCGGGCGATAAACGTGGATCCTTCTGGACCACGTCGGAGCACTGCGCCCGCACCCTCACACTATGAGGACCTCACCGCACGGAGTACCGGCACACTTCGCGAGCCGGTACGGCCTGAGGGAAGAGGTCGGCCTCCCACAGGGATGTCGCCGAACGTGACAGGGCAGGAGCACGAGGAGCGAACTCAGGGCGCTGGGAGGCTGGAACGGCGTACCACCAGTTCCGGCTGGAGTACGACCCGCTTGTGGTCGTGCTTGCGCTGCCCTGTGCGGGCGTCCGCCTCCTCCAGGAGCAGTTCCGCGGCCAGTGCCCCCATCGCGACGGCGGGCTGGCGCACGGAGGTGAGCGGGACGACTGACGCCGCCGCGAACTCGATGTCGTCGTAGCCGACGATGGCGAGGTCGTCGGGGACAGCGACGCCCGCCGCGTACATGGCCTGCAGCACGCCGAGCGCCAACAGGTCGTTGGCGCAGAACACCGCGGTGGGGCGGTCGGCGAGGCCCAGCAGGCGGGCGCCCGCGTCCCGGCCCGCGGCCACGTCGAGCCGCTCGGTGACGAGTTCACGCAGGTTCCCCGGATCCAGACCCGCCTCGGCCAGGGCGTCGAGCGCGCCGGTCCGCCGGTCCCGGACCTGGTTCAGGACCGGCGGACCGCTCACGTACACGACGGACTCGTGCCCGGTGTCCAGCAAGTGGCGCACGGCGAGTGCGCCTCCCGTCACGTCGTCGACCGACACGGAACACTCGGCGGCGCCCTGCGCGACCCGGTCGACCAGGACGAAGGGAATCCCGCGACGGCGAAACGTCTCGATGGTGCGCCCGGTCGCGTCGGCCGGGGAGAGCAGCACGCCGTGTACCCGTTGCTCGGCGAAGAGCGACAGGTACGCGGCCTCCTCCTCGGCGCTCTGTGCGCTGTTGCAGACCATGACGCCGAACCCTGCCTCGCGCGCCGCCCGTTCCGCGCCGCGCGCGACATCCACGAAGAAGGGGTTCCCCATGTCGAGGACGACCAGGCCGATGATGCGGCTGCGCCCGGCACGCAGCTGCCGCGCCGATTCGCTGCGGACGTAGCCGAGACGGTCTATGACCGACTGGACCCGCATCCGGGTCGCCGCGGAGACCGTGTCGGGACGGTTGATCACATTGGATACTGTTCCGACCGACACCCCGGCCTGCCGCGCCACGTCCTTGATTCCGACCATCTGTCCCATGTGCTGTGCCCTGTCGTCTCCGGCCGCGCGGGCCGGCGTCGAGTCGCCAACCATCACCCTCTGTTCCTGCGGGTGTCACACCTCACGGGACGTCAACCGGTCACCTCGACGAGGTCCAGGCCGGTGAGATCGGCCAGCGCCCGCAGTTCGGGCAGCAGCCGGCCGGTGGCCAGGGCCCAGTGGTGGCCGACGCCGCTCGCGCTCCAGGCGTCGGTCCACTCACCCGGGTCGCAGCCGAAGTCGACGCGGGAGGTGGTGTTGCCGATCTCCAGCAGCGGCCCGCCGACGACCTCGCCCTCGGCGGCGATGAGCCGGTAGCGTCCGTCCCGGGTCTGGCCCAGGCCGACCAGGGTGACCGGACCATGCCGGACATCGAACTCCACAGACACCCCCCAGCCCCGCTTGCCGTGGTACACGCCCAGTCCGCGCAGCAACGGCTTGCGCTCGCTGATGGCCAGATGACCCGGTCCGTCGTGGCCCATCTCGACCACGCCGTCACGGAAGTTCAGGGCCTGCAACTCGGTGAAGGAACCGCCCGCCCCGAGCCGGTCCGCGATCAGCATGGCCAGCGAGGTGCGCAGTTCATACTCCCCGCACGCCGGGATCCCGCGGGCGGTGAGCAGTGAGGAGCCGAGGATCATGCCGGCGCCGAGCCGTTCGTGCACCTCGCCGTCGAGCCCCCGGTGGTAGTAGGCGAGGGAGTCCAGGTCGAAGTCGGCGACGAGCCGGTCCAGCCCGGCCGAGACGCGCGCCGCCCACTCCAGGTCCTCCGCCACCACGGAGTCGGCGAGCTCGAAGGTCTTGCGGGTCTCGGCGAGCTTCGCGGCCACCTCGTCCTCGCCCACCGTCTCCACGCGCGCCCGCAGGTCGTCGAACTCCAGCACCTCGACGTGGCCGCCGAGGTTCCCGGCGACCATGGTCAGGTCGGTGGAGACGTCGTACATGCCGGGGTACAGGTGCCCCATCAGCCCGTGCCGGCCGTGGCGCAGCACCGAGCGGACACCCGCCGCGCGGATCCAGCGGCCGATGCGCTGCCAGGCCCGCTCATCCTCCAGGTACCCGGAGACCGAGCGGAAGGGCACTCCGGAGCGCTCGAAGGCGTTGGCCATCTCGGGAAGCGGGCAGGCGCCGCAGTAGGCGAGCCAGGCCCCGGTGTCGAAGGAGGCGTGGTCCATCGACTCGGTGGGCTGGAGGTTGATCAGCAGTACGGGCGCCCCGCTGCGCTGCGCGACCGGGACCAGCATGGTCGCGGTCATGTAGGTCGTGAGGAAGCCGACGATCAGGTCGCAGTCGGCGGCGCGCAGCTTCTCCGCGGCGACGGCGCCCTCCTGGGCGTCGGAGATGAAACCGACGTCGACGACATCGGCGTCGAACTCCCGCATCCGCTCGGTGACCCGGTCGGCGGACCGGCGCAGCTGGGGCAGGAGTTCGGGGAACTGCGGCCAGTAGGCGCCGAGTCCGCCCGCCACGAGACCGATGCGCGGCCTGCGCGCGACGGCCGGGGTGCGTACAGCAGTCATGATGGTCTTCCAGTCCTCGGGATCGGTCACGCGGGGAGCGCGAAGTCGACGACGTGGAGGGCCGAGGGGGTCGTGCCGCTCGACGTCTCCTGGTACATGAAGGACAGCACGTTGTCCTCCCGGACCCGCATCTCGTCGAGCACGACCTCGCCGAAGGCGTTCAGGTCACCGCCGTCGTACAGCAGCGCCCAGTCGGTGTACCCGGACGAGTTCGACGCGGCGGCGATCCGTCCGAACGGCAGGATCGCGTAGGCGTTGTCGTACTTGTCGAGGGCCAGCTTGGTGCGCTGGCTGGAGCCGAGCGCGACGGGGATCTCCGTCTTGGTCCAGGTGCCCGTGGAGTTCCTGCGGACGTGGAAGGCCCGCCCGTTCGCGGTGCGGTCGGCGACGTAGTCCGTGGTGCACTGGCCGAAGCGGCCGGGGACGTAGCTGATGATCGCGTGCGGCAGTCCGGTCGAGGAGGTGAACTGGCTCTCCTGGTTCATCAGGGAGTGGTCCGGGTTGAGGGAGTCGATCACCAGGCCGGAGTCCGTGACCGACACCGTGTCGGAACCGCCCGTCGTCGCCACGGCCGTCCCGGCGTCGTTGAGCCAGGTGCGGCCGTTGTCGTCGGAGTAGACGTAACCCGTGTCGTGGTTGGTGATGCCGCCGGAGGAGCACATCACCGCGCCGTTCTGCTCGCGCCAGGTGAAGAAGGAGTGCAGTCGGCCGTTGCCGTCGTAGTCGATGCCGTGCAGGTACATGTTGCGGACGGTGCTGGAGCCGTGCGAGCTGGTGTAGGTGCCGGTCGAGCTGGTCCACTCCCCCAGTGCCGTCCAGGCCGAACCGTCGTATTCGGCGAGAGCGTTGCGGCCGTTTCCGGAGACTCCGACCCGGTAGCTGAGCTGGAGTCCGCCTTCGGGGGTCGAGACGAACTGGGGGTAGGTGAACTGGGAGGTGAGGGCGAGTCCGTCCAGGGAGGTCTGGACGGAGCCCAGGACCGAGGACGTCCAGGACGTGGTGCCGGGACTGTCCAGGAGGCCGGCGACCGACTTCACGTAGAAGAACCCGTCGCTGTGCGAGTCCATGTTGATGTGGAGACGGCCATCGGTCTTGGAGACGCCCATCGATATGACGTTGTGGGAGTCGTCGCTCTTGAGCTGGTGGGGAAGCGTGAGTGTCGACCAGCTGGAGCCGCCGGCCACTCGCCGGGCGACGACCGCGTACCCGGTGGAGGTGTACCAGGCGGCGTACTGGTAGCCGTTGTAGGTCAGCAGGCCGTTCTTCTGGAACGAGCAGTTGTTGACCAGTCCGTTGTACGACACGAAGAACAGGGCCTGGTCGTCGAGCGTGCTCGTGCCGGCCGGTGTGACGGCAGGACCGGGACCGGCGGCAAGGGCGGTCCCGGCACCGAGTCCGGGAGCCGCCACGGCGGAGGCGAGTGCGGCACCCAGCAGCGTGCGTCGTTTCATCAGAGGGGGCTCCATCGTCGAGCGGGGCGGGGGCTGGGCTGTCAGGCGAGGTGGAACACCTCGGTGAGGGTCGTCAGGGCCTCGTCAGGCCGGGCGCCGTCCGGTGATTCGAAGAACGGCGCCATCTCCGTCTGCCAGCGGGTGTTGACCTCGGTGGCCTCCATCGCTGCCTGGGCGGCCGCGAAGTCCTCGGTCTCCAGATAGCCCACCAGCAGGCCGTCCTCGCTCAGGAACAGCGAGTAGTTGTGCCAGCCGGCGGCGGAGAGCGCCTCGCGCATCTCGGGCCACACGGCCGCGTGCCGCTCGCGGTACGCGGCCAGCCGGTCCTGGCGGACCTTCAGCAGGAAGCAGATTCGCTGCACCGCTCGTGGCTCCTAGAAGTCGTAGTCGTCGATGTTGTTCTTGTCGAAGACGGTCGGCGGGCCGAGGATCACCTCGCCGTCCTTGCCGATCGTGTACTCGCCCAGCTTCCCGGCCTTGAACTTCTCGCCCTGGGCCCCGGTGATCTGCCCGGAGGCGAGGGCCGCCGCCGCGTACGCGCCGAGGTAGCCGAGCTTCTTCGGGTCCCACAGCGAGAACTGCTCGACCGTGCCGTCCTTGACGTACTTGCGCATCTGGTTCGGGGTACCGAGCCCGTTGATGACGACCTTGCCCTTGTACGAGGACGAGCTGATGTAACGCGCGGCGGCGGCGATACCGACCGTGGTGGGCGAGATGATGCCCTTCAGGTTCGGGTACGCCTTGAGCAGGCCCTGCGTCTCCTGGAAGGACTTCTGGTCGTCGTCGTCCCCGTAGGCGACCTTGACCAGCTTCATGTTCTTGTAGGCGGGCTTCTTCAGCTCGTCCTTCATGTAGCCGATCCACGCGTTCTGGTTCGTCGCGTTCTGGGTGGCCGACAGGATCGCGATCTCACCCTTGTAGCCGAGCTGCTTGGCGATGTGCTGGACCTCGCTGCGACCGATCTCCTCCGTGCTCGCCTGGTTGATGAACAGCTGGCGGCAGTCCTTGGCCGTGTCGGAGTCGTAGGCGACGACCTTGATGTTCTGCTTCATCGCGTTCTTCAACGGGGTGCACACCGCGTTGGGGTCGTTGGCCGCGATGAGGATGGCGTCCTGGCGCTGCTGGATCAGCGTGTTGATGTACGACACCTGCGAGGAGGCGCTGGCGTCGGAGGGGCCGACCTCCTTGCCGGTGCCGCCGGTCTCCTGTGCGGCCGCGATGCCGGCGTTGTCGACGATCTTCTCGTAGGGGTTGTTGATCTGCTTGGGCAGGAAGGCGAGCTTGAGGCCCTTCTTCAGCGCCGCGTCGGGGTTGGCCTTGGCAGTGCTCGCCGCGGCGGCCGAGTCGCTCTTGGCGGAGTCCTTCGTGGTGCCGCCGCAGGCGGCCAGGGTGACGCTGAGGGCACAGGCGGCGGAGGCGGCGGCCAGGACACGGCCTCTGGAACGGGCGTGGAGGTGCATGAGGGTGCCTTTCGGGTTCGTACGACGGTGTACGTACGGGTACGGGAGAGCGGTGAGGGCCTCAGGCGGCAGGAGCGGTACGCCGTTGCCGGCGTTCGGAAAGGACGGACGCCACCCGCGGGGTCAGTACGGAGGAGATGAGCAAGAGCCCCGTGACCACGACCTGGATCTCACTGGAGACGTCGTTGAGGGTGAGCAGGTTGCGCAGTATCCCGACGAGCAGGACGCCGGCGATCGCGCCGCCCAGCGTCCCCTTGCCGCCGTCGAAGTCGATGCCGCCGAGCAGGACGGAGGCGATGACGACGAGTTCGAGGCCGAGGCCGTTGTCGGCGCGGGCACTGCCGTAGCGCAGGGTGTAGACGATGCCCGCGAAGGAGGACACCACACCGGAGACGACGAACAGCGCGAGCTTGATGCGCTTGACACGGATGCCGGCGAAGTACGCGGCTTCCTCCTGTGCGCCGATGGCGAACAGGGAGCGCCCGAGGCCGGTGCAGTGCAGGACCACCGCGGTGACGGCGGCGAGCACGGCGAAAAGGGCCACCGGATACGGGACGAAGGTGCCGGGGACGGTCTCGGTGTAGGTGGTCCACCGGGCGTACGTGTCGGGGAAGTCGGCGACGGCGTCGGTGCCGAGCACGACGGACGCGAGACCCCGGAAGAGCGTGAGAGTGCCGATGGTGACGGCCAGGGACGGCAGCCCCACGCGGGTGACGAGCCAGCCGTTGAGGAGTCCGCCGACCGCGCCGACCAGCAGACAGAGCGGCACGATCATCTCGAAGGCCCAGCCCGCGTTCCACAGCGAGCCGGCGATCGAGCTGGACAGGCCCAGCATCGAGGCCACGGACAGGTCCACCTGGCCGGCGACGACCAGCAGGGTCATCGGAAGGGCGATCAGGGCGACCTCGACGGTGTCGTCGAGGGCGGCGGACAGGTTGGCGGTGTCCGCGAACCCCTCGGTGGTGCCGGTGCCGACGAGGAACACGGCGATCAGCAGGACGCCGACGACGCTGTCCCAGCGCAGGTACTTGCCCAGTGAGTTCATCGCCTGCTCCTCTTGCGCAGCGCGTTGGTGGTACGCACCTGTACGATCCGGTCCGTCGTGATCGCGGCGATCAGCAGGACTCCGGTGATGGCCTGCTCCCAGAAGGGGTCGACCCTGAGGACGACCAGGGCGCCGGAGATGGTGGTGAGCAGCAGCGCGCCGAGCGCCGCGCCCCACACCGAGCCGGTGCCGCCGGTGATGGCCACGCCCCCGACGACGACGGCGCTGACGACGGTGAGTTCCCAGCCGCCGGCCGCGTTGGCGACGACGGTGCCGAAGCGGGCGAGCCAGAGCGCTCCGGCGAGGCCCGCCACTGCCCCGGAGAAGACGTAGGCGGCGAAGACCCGGCGGCGGATCGGGATACCGGCGAGCCGGGCCGCCTCCGGGCTGGACCCGATCGCGTACAGCTCACGGCCGCTGCGGTAACTGCGCAGGTAGTAGGCCGTGGCGGCGAGCACGAAGGCCGAGATCAGAGGGAGATAGGGGATGCCCAGAACGCTGCCGCTGCCGAGGGCGAGTACGGAGTCGGGCAGGTTGACGGCGTTGATCTGTCCGCCGTTCGCCAGGGCGTAGCCGACGCCTTGGAGGACGTAGAGCATGCCGAGGGTGACGACAAGCGCGGGCACCTTGCCGACGCTGACGAGGGCGCCGCTGACCAGGCCGCACAGGGCTCCGAGGGCCGCGCCGACAAGGACGACGACGACCGGTCCATGCTGGCTGCCGGACACGAGGTCGCCGCAGGTGTAGGCGGTGAGACCGACGACGGAGCCGACTGACAGGTCGATGTTGCGGGTCATCACGACGACGGACTGGCCGACCGCGAGCAGGACCAGGATCGAGGCGTTGAGCAGCAGGTCCTTGACGCCCTGGTCGTCGAGGAAGGAGTGGTTGGTGAGCCAGGTACCGAGGACGAGGAGGACAAGCGCACCCCCGATGGTGAATTCACGGGCGTGGAAGACCGCGTCGACGAGGCGTCGGGCGTCGCTCCTCTCCCGTGCCACGGCCGGTGGCTTCTCAAGAGCCGTCGTCATGCTGCCCTGCCTTCCTGAGTGCGTCCCGTCGCGGCGGCCATCACCGATTCCTCGGTGGCCTCGGACCGGTCGATTTCCGCGACGATCCGGCCCTCGTGCATCACGAGGACGCGGTCGGCCATGCCGAGGACCTCGGGCAGGTCGGAGGAGACCATCAGGACAGCGAGGCCCTCCGCCGCGAGCGAGGACAGCAGCCGGTGCACCTCGGCCTTGGTGCCGACGTCGATACCCCGCGTGGGTTCGTCGACGATGAGTACGGACGGCTCGGTGGCCAGCCATTTGGCCAGCACGACCTTCTGCTGGTTGCCGCCGGACAGGACAGCGACCCGATCGGACATCTTGTTGTACTTGAGCTGGAGTCGGATCGCCCAGTCGGCGGCTCGTCCCCGTTCAAGGGCACGGCGGATGACACCGCCGCGGCCGAGTTCGTCAAGGCCGGTCAGCGCGATGTTGCGCTCGATGGACATCTCCATCACGAGCCCGCGCTGCCTGCGGTCCTCGGGCACCAGAGCAACGCCCGCGTTCATGGCAGTGGTCGGCGAGCCCGTCACCAGCCGCTTGCCGTCCACGCATACCTCGCCGGCGTCTGCGCGGTCCACTCCGAACACGGCCTGGACGACCTCGCTCCGGCCGGCGCCTACGAGTCCCGCCAGGGCCACGATCTCGCCGCGCCGTACCTCGAAGGACACGTCGGTGAACACGCCCTCCCGCGTAAGGCGGGCCACGGAGAGCGCAACCTCTCCGATCCTGGTCGGCTGCTTGGGGTACAGCTCGTCGAGGTCGCGTCCGACCATACGGCGTACGAGATCGTCCTCGGTGAGGCCGTCGATCGGTTCGGAGGAGATCCAGCGTCCGTCGCGGAGGGTGGTGACGCGCTGGCAGAGGCGGAAGATCTCCTCCAGCCGGTGGGAGATGAACAGGACGGCCGCACCCTCGGCACGGAGCGTCTCAACGACGGCGAACAGGCGCGCCGTCTCACTGCCTGTGAGAGCGGCGGTGGGCTCGTCCATGATGAGGACGCGGGCATTGAATGACAACGCCTTGGCGATCTCCACGATCTGCTGGTCGGCGATGGACAGCCCCCGGGCGGGACGGTCCGGGTCGAGTCCGACCCCAAGCCGGGCCATCAGCTCCGCGGTGGCCACGCGCACGGCCCCGCGGTCGATGCGGCCGAGCGCCCGGCGGGGCTGGCGGCCCATGAAGATGTTCTCCGCGATCGAGAGGTCCGGGAAGAGGGTGGGTTCCTGGTAGATCACGGCGATTCCAGCGTCCCGGGCGTCGGCCGGGCCATGGAAGGTCACGGCCCGACCGTCGAGCAAGACCCGGCCGGTGTCGGGCCGGTGCACTCCGGCGAGGGTCTTGATCAGAGTGGACTTACCGGCGCCGTTCTCTCCGGCGAGTGCGTGGGCCTCGCCGGCGAAGAGCCGCAGAGAGACGTCCTGCAGGGCTCGTACGGCGCCGAAGGACTTGGACACGTCCTCCACTGCCAGCACTGGGGCCGGGCCCACGTCGCGGTCGTTCATGGAAGCTCCTCGACGCCAAGGATGACCGCTCGACGTCATGAAAGGTTTCAACTAGATTTCACGGAAGCTAGACGTGACGGCGGCGCCAAGTCAATAGGCCTACACCCGTAACTCTTTGCAGATGGGTCACGACACTTCAACGACAGCTTCGTTACCTCTACCCCTCTTGACAGCCCCGCCGGGCGCACCTAATTTCACGATGATGAAACGATTCACAGATGCTTGACGGCTCTTCCGGTGAGCGCCGTTCTTGACCACCACCCGCATGGCATACAGGAGCACTGACGATGACGAGCCGAACCGACGTCTCCGCCGTGAAGGCGGAACTCAGAACCCAGGCGGTCGAGACGCCGTCGTGGGCGTACGGGAACTCGGGGACCCGCTTCAAGGTGTTCGCCCAACAGGGAGTGCCGCGGACGCCGCAGGAGAAGCTGGCCGACGCCGCGCAAGTGCACGCCGTGACGGGGGTCGCGCCGACGGTCGCCCTGCACATTCCGTGGGACAAGGTCGACGACTACGCCGCGCTGGCGAAGTTCGCCGAGGAGCAGGGCGTGAAGCTGGGCGCCATCAACTCCAACACCTTCCAGGACGACGACTACAAGCTCGGCAGCATCTGCCATCCGGATGCCTCAGTGCGTCGGAAGGCGCTCGATCACCTGCTGGAATGCGTTGACATCATGGACGCAACCGGATCCACGGATCTGAAGCTCTGGTTCGCCGACGGGACGAACTATCCCGGTCAGGACGATCTGCGGGCGCGGCAGGACCGGCTGGCTGAGGGTCTCTCCGAGGTGTACGGCCGTTTGGGTGACGGGCAGCGGATGCTCCTGGAGTACAAGTTCTTCGAGCCGGCGTTCTACTCGACGGACGTGCCGGACTGGGGGACCGCTTACGCGCACTGCCTCAAACTCGGGCCGAAGGCGCAGGTCGTGGTGGACACCGGGCACCACGCGCCGGGCACCAACATCGAGTTCATCGTCACGACGCTGCTACGGGAGGGGAAGCTGGGAGGGTTCGACTTCAACTCGCGGTTCTACGCGGACGACGACCTCATGGTGGGAGCGGCGGATCCGTTCCAGCTGTTCCGGATCATGTACGAGGTCGTGCGTGGGGGTGGGCTCACGCCTGACGTCGCTTTCATGCTCGACCAGTGCCACAACATCGAGGCGAAGATTCCCGCGATCATTCGGTCGGTGATGAATGTACAGGAAGCGACCGCGAAGGCGTTGCTGGTGGACAGGGAGGCGTTGAGGGTGGCCCAGCGCGACGGTGACGTCCTGGAGGCGAACGCGGTGCTGATGGACGCGTACAACACGGATGTGCGGCCGTTGCTTGGTGAGGTGCGGGAGGAGATGGGGCTGGACGCGAACCCGGTTGCTGCGTACCGGCGATCCGGGTGGGCCGAGAAGATCGCGGCTGAGCGAGTTGGCGGGCAGCAGGCCGGGTGGGGTGCGTAGACGTCTGCCGACGCCCGTCGTGGGCGGACTGCGGGTCCGTTGTGGCTGGTCGCGCAGTTGCCCGCGTCCCTGAAGACCTGTCCCCAACCCCCTGTCAGTCTGTCAGTAAGGAAGCGATCCGATCATGGCACCCCATCCCGAAGCCGCCGCTCTTCTCGCTCGTTCCCACCGGCTCGGTTCGGACCCCCGGAACACCAACTACGCGGGCGGGAACGCCTCGGCGAAGGGCACTGCCACCGACCCCGTCACCGGCGGCGACGTCGAGCTGATGTGGGTCAAGGGCTCCGGCGGCGACCTGGGCACGCTCACCGAGAACGGTCTCGCGGTGCTCCGGCTGGACCGGATGCGGGCCCTGGCCGACGTGTACCCGGGCGTCGAGCGCGAGGACGAGATGGCCGCCGCCTTCGACTACTGCCTGCACGGCAGGGGCGGTGCGGCGCCTTCCATCGACA
>NZ_JBIWOE010000070.1:0-30220 GCF_044767585.1 Streptomyces sp. NPDC101225 | reverse complement strand
ACCGAACCAGACGCCCGAACTCTCCCGCAACAATGCCGACACCATGCCTGATCAGCGGAAACTCAACGACCACATCCGGAAAGACAACGGCTTCTAACGGCGACAAAGATCGATCAGGAACACCGAACGCTGTGGTGGAAGCGGCCATGAGAACTCCGTCCTTCATCGAGATCGTGAGCGAGTGAGCGGCGCCAGAAAGTCCCTGTCCGAGAAGCATGCGGCGAACCGGTCGGCAGGCCACGCAGGAGCACCGACCATCAGCTCGTGGATGGGCTCTGATGCGGCTGCGGCAGGGCGTTGACGAGTGGCTTGAGGGCACTGTCCAGCAGCCCGCCGTGTCGGGCTGGTGCGTCGGGGTGCACTCGCATGACGTGCAGGATGTGGTCGCGTACGGCGGCGTTGCGCAAGCTGTCGGACTGCTTGCTGCGCAGGATGTCGAGAAGGCTGGGACCGGATGCTTCCTGCAAGGCCTCGATCATCTCCAGTTCTTCGATGTCGACGATCTCCACCGGGTCCGTGTCCGGCCTCATGAACAGCCCCCTCCGCCGGGCGCGTTCACGGATCACAGTCAGGGTGATGGGGTTGACGGGGAAGCCCTCCGGCAGCACGAGCAGCGGCAAGCGACGGTCGCCGACGGCAGGGGCACCGGTGAGAGAGGCAGCAGGTCCCACACGTCCTCCAGGCGCACCGGGTCCTTCACCCACACCGGGGAGTCGAGGACTTCGCTGACCTTCACGAAGCTGCCCTGGGTGCCGGGCGGGTCGGTGCGGATCTCGATGTCGGGGAAGGACAGGTGGAACCCGGTGGCCTTGATCCCGTGGGAGGTGAGGTTTCAGTCCTCGCCCTTGAGGGCCCAGGCAGCGGCCGACCTGACTGAGGCCGTAGAAGACCTGCATGGGACGCGTCGCGGTTCCTACTGCCGCGGCGGCCTGGAACGTCTGCTCCGCCTGCTCGAGGGCCGCCGCGGCAACGGAAGCTACGCACACCACTCCAGAGGAGCGACAGGCATGGGCGGGGCGGCACAACCTCTCGCAGTAGGCCGGGCGTAGTCGGCGCGGGCCAGGTAAGCGCGGAACGAACCGCCTCTCCCTACCGACGGGGGTGCGTTGCCCCCGCGGCGTCCAACCTGCAGGAACCGTGACGAGAGGGGGTTTCCATCCCCTATCATCCGTTGCACGCTACACCTTTGGGCGCCTATACCCCTGCCGGAATCAATACCTCCTCAAGGGTTCAACAACCTAAGAGAATGTGATCAAATAGTGAAGGGTATGCGGCTATAGCATCTGGGGGCATTGCGCCAGGGGCGAGCCGCGCTGTAGGTGGGGGACAAGAGCATGAACATCGGTCACGCGAATGGTTTCCGGCGTGGGGCTTTCATCCGGGTACAGGGCGGACCGGGGATCGGCAAGATCGGAGAGATCGAGGGAGAACGCCTTCGCGTCGACTACTTCGAATCGCCGATCACTATGGTTGCGCACTCGCAATGGGAGGCGACTGCCGCGGCGCGGCCGGTGGTCCTCGACAGAGAGGAGCGCATCTGGTGGAAGAGCCGCAGCGGGGCTTGGAATGCTGGACGTGTCGTTCATGCCAGCGCGCTCGAGTACATCGTGCGGTTCCCCAACGCGGACTACGATCTCCCGGTTCCCGTGGACGATCTTTATGTCCGCTGGGATCGTCCGGTGCAGGATCCGGTGGCCAATCTCGCGGTGCGCGGGGGCAGCACAGCACCCTTCCGTGACGCCCGCTTGCCGATGTTGCACACCTTGGTGCGCCAACGTGGCGCATGCGCCGGGATGAGCGCGTTCTTGTCCTCTTCGGTGGAACTCTACCCGCATCAAGTAGAGGCTGCACTGACGGTGTTGTCCGATCCCGTCCAGCGGTATCTACTGGCCGACGAGGTGGGCCTGGGGAAGACGATCGAGGCGGGCTTCGTGATCCGGCAGGTACTGCTGGACGATCCCACTGCGCGAGTCGCAGTCGTCTCCCCCGCGGCGCTTCGCCGGCAGTGGCTGAAAGAACTTCAGGAGAAGTTCCATATTGGAGACTTCCCGGTGGAGCGTCTGGTCGTCACCTCGCATGAGACTCCGCATAAGTGGCAGGCCTATGAGGGGTTTGCGCTCGTGGTCGTGGATGAGGCGCACGCTTTGGCGCAGTCGGGCCCGCGGCAGTCGCCGTATCGGGAACTGTGCGTGCTTGCGCACTCGGCCGAACGTTTGCTGCTGTTGTCCGCGACGCCCGCCACGTCGCACTACCTAACCAATTTGGGACTGCTGCACCTGCTGGATCCTGAGCTGTACCGGTGGGACCAGCAAGCCGAGTTCGAGCAGCGCTATGCGATGCGCTTGGCCCTGGCAGACAGTGTCCAATCACTGGATCCGGATTTGAACTACGTGATCCGCGACAGCCTGGAGGACATCGCCAAGCTGCTCCCGGACACCGATACGCGCTTCCATCAACTCGCCCAAAGTGTCGTGGCGTTGCTCGATGACGAGGACGAGTTGGTGGATGCCTCGTTGCAGGGCGAGTTCAGCTATCGGGTCGCGCAGGTACGTGCTCATCTCAGTGAGACATACCGAATCCACCGCCGTGTGATCCGCCACCGCCGTGAGGCGGTACTGCGGGAGAGCAGCGATCCCGCGGTAGTGGGGCTGGCGTATGCGGTGCGCGGCCGGGCCCGTCCCACGCTCGTCCCCGCTCCCTCGGGTACTGGCGAAGACGGTGTCGAGTTGGTACTGCACTGGTGGAGTCAGGTGCGCGACCTCCTGGACAACCAGGCAGCCACGGGCAGCAGTAGCGCCTACGGCATGGTCCTGGCAGTCCTGGCGGCGCGGGCGATGGTGCACCCCGTCGACGTCGTGGATGTGCTGCGGTGGCGCGTGCATGCAGACCCCGCGGCTGCAGAGCGTGCCGGTTTGAGCGTGCACGAGGTGGCCCTGCTGGCCGCGGCCCCGGCGGTGGCCGTCGAGCGCAGTCTGCTGAGTGGCCTGGAAGAAGGAGAGCACTCCCCTACGCGGGAAGACCTGCGTGGGCTCGTCGATGCCCTGCTGCCGCAGATGCGGCGTTTGAAGAAGTCGGTCATCTTCTGCGGTCCGGGGCAGTTGGCCGCTCGCTTGGCCGCGTATCTGGACAGCCGTTTTGGTCGTCTGACAGTGGCTAAGCACACCCGACGCCAAGACCCTGGGCATGCGGCGGATGCGCTCACGGCCTGGTCGGGTGCTACGGGGCAGGCGGTGCTTGTTGCGGACGATTCCGCAGAGGATGGTTTGAACCTGCAGGTGGCCGACGGTGTGTTTCATCTGCGGTTGCCCTGGTCCGCCAACCAGTTGGAGCAGCGACTGGGGCGCGTCGATCGCTACCCCGGCCCGCAGGGGAGCGCACAGGACGTGCCCGCAGGGCAGTTCCGTCTGGCAGACGAAAACGGGAGCGATGCCTCTTTCACCGAGGCGTGGGCGACGCTACTAACCGAGGGCTACCAGATCTTTGATACCTCTACCTCCACGCTGCAGGACGCTATCGCCCAGTCCCTTGGCGGGGTGTGGGAGAAGGCCTTCGCCGAAGGGCCCGAAGGGCTGCTGGTCCAGCGGGAAGAGGTGCGGCGTCAGTTGCGGGCAGAGCAGCAGGAGATCGCCAAGATGGATCTTCTAGAGTCCATCCACGCCGCGGGCCAGGGTCTGCGCAGTGTGCCGGCGTCCTTGATCGATGCGGAGACAGGCTGGAAGCAGTTCCAGTCGGCGCTGTTGCACTACACCGAGAAGGACGGCGGAGGCATCCGTCTTCCCCACGTGACGCGGTCGGTTCATGGTGCGCCGACGGTGCAATTCGCGGTGCGCTCGGCACATCCCTTGCTGGCGCCCCGGCATTGGCAACGGGTGCAGCAGCGGATCACCGACGATGCTTTGGCGTCAGGGTTGTTCAACCGTTCCGCCGCGCTGCGCCACCCTGGCACCCGGTTGTTCCGGTTGGGCAATCCGCTGGTGGATCTGCTCAGTGAAGCAATCCTCAACGACGACCTCGGGCAAAGCGCAGTCTTTCGCCGCATCGATCGTCGCATGCCGCGTGGTGAGGAGCCTCAGCCTTACTACGGTTTTGACTTCCTCATCGAAGCCGATATTGCCACCGCCCTGTCCTGCGTGGAGAACAGCTCCCACGCAGGGCGTGCGCTGCGTCGGCAGGCAGACCGCATCCTGGCTCCCTTTGTGCGCCGCATCTGGGTGGAAGGAGGTACCAACCGGACGGTGACCAATCGGGCACAACTGGCGTGGCTGAACGAGCCGTACAACAAGAACAACGGTGACCGTAATTACAACAGCGCCCGTGCTGATGAGTACTTCGGCCTCTTCGGCGGCCAGGAGGCTGCCTCCTCCTTTGCCCGTGAGGCTTCGCAGGCGGCCCTGGAGTTCTTGCACCAGCACACGAATCTGGCGGCCACCTGCGAAGAAGCCCAGCAGCAGGCGTTGGAGGTGGCAGCCGTCCTCAACGCCCAGTGCGGGGCGCGGCGCGCTGCGGGACACCTGGTGGGAGACACCGAGGGCCTGGTCACCGATGCAGCCATTTTGCAGGCCTTGGCCGAGGGACTGTCCCGTCCCGTGATCCGTGTCGTCGCGGCCGTGTGTGTCGTGCGGCGCGGCTTGGAGTACGTGCAGGCATGAGCGCAGACGAGTGGGGGCAGGCTCGGCGCCTGTTCGCGGCATGGCCAGCAGCAGGTGCAGAGCAGGCCCAGGGCACAGCGCGCCGTCTGGGCGATGCACTGGCCGGACTGGGCAGCGGCGCGTGCGGATGGCGTGATGTGGTCACGTTGACGCATCAAATCCTGCTGCGAGCCCAGGCACTGGGCAACACCAATCCGCTTCCCGTCCCCTTGGGGGCGGGACTGCCGACGCGTGAGCAATGGCTCAAGGGTGGCTTGGACGTGGTCTTCGACGGCGAGCGGGTCTTGCTGCGCGGCGTGCCGTGGGCACCGGCACAGGAGTCTACTGCAGCCGAAAAGGCAGCACTGGACCAGGTGCGTCACGCCGTCTTGGGGACCGACTCTGAGATGCGGCGAGCGTTGGACCACACACCCGCCGACCCTTTTTGGACCCATGCCAGTGGCTACCACCACTACCTGTCTCGGGGGCAGCAGCAGGCTGCGCGTTCGCTGGCGATGATGCCGCCGGGGGAAACGGTGATCGTCTGTCTTCCCACCGGGCACGGCAAGACACCGGTGGCTCTGGCCGCGTGCTTGCTGGCCGGCGCCCACGGCGGCGTGTCAGTGCTCGTGGTTCCCACCGTGGTGTTGGCCATTGACATGGAACGCCGTATCCGCAGCCTGCTCGGCCGCAGCAACCCCCAGGCCAACCAGCGCCGGTACGCCTATGTCGGCTCGCTTGATGACGCCACCAAGCAGCAAATCCGCGACGACATCGTCTCCGGACGTCAAGGCCTGGTAGTAGCCTCCCCAGAAGCCGTGACCATGGGGTTGCAGGCAGCCCTGCTGGAGGCTGCCAGCGCAGGGCACTTGCACTACCTGATTCTGGACGAGGCTCACCTGGTCGAGCAGTGGGGCAACGATTTCCGCACGGCGTTTCAGTCTCTGGCCGCGCAGCGGCGCAACTGGATCAGCGCAGCTGGCCGACGGCGGGCTCCGCGCACCGTAGCCATGAGTGCCACCCTCACGCAGCAGCAGGTGAACACCTTAGAGAACCTTTTCGCCCGGCCGCGCCAGGCGAAGTTGGTGTGGGCGTCGGAGTTGCGGCAGGAGCCCGCCTACTTCATCGACTCCTTCCCGGGCGAGGAGGAACGGGCCGAGGCCGTGCTGAAAGCAGTCACTCGTCTGCCCAAGCCCATGGCTCTGTATGTCGCACGGCGTGAGGACGCCAGGCTGTGGCTACAGCATCTGCGTGAAGCCGGGTTGCACCGCGTGGCCACCGTGCATGGTGATTCCACCGAAGACGAGCGGCGCACCGCGTTGACCGGGTGGGCGGGCCGCAGCGACGATATCCCCGTTGCCACGCAGTTCGACGTCATCGTGGGCACGTCAGCTTTCGGTCTCGGAGTGGATCTCACCGATGTGCGCACGGTGATCCATGCCTGCCTCCCAGAAACAGTGGACCGCTACTACCAAGAAGTCGGACGCGGCGGGCGGGACGGCAGCCCCTCCCTGGCCTACCTCGCCACAGCTCCGGCGGACCGAGGCATTGCCCATAGCCTGAATCGGCAGAAACTCATCTCCGCGCCCACGGCGTGGGAGCGCTGGTGGGATGGCATGTTCCTCCAGCGCCCTCGCAACGACAGCGCCCTGTATCGGCTGGACATGACGCACCGGCCGGCCCGCTTGGCCGAGGGCTACAAGCGGCACCGCAGTTGGAACGAACAGATCCTCAACTTCATGGTACGGGCCGGCCTGATCGAGATTCTGCCCCCCGCGCCCCCGCGGCGCACGCCGGGTGAGGACGACCAGACGTGGGACCGACGTCTAAGCGCGTTCTACGAGCAGGCTCCCGATCTCGTCGATGTTGCTCTGAAGGACGGGCAGACAAACAATCCCGACTACTTCGCCGACGCGATCAACAGGGTGCGTCAAGACATCAAGACGGCGCAGGACAGCGCGTTGCAACTGATGGAGCGCCTGCTCTTGCGTCGGCGGTGCCTGGCCGATGATCTGGTGGAGTACTACACGGTCCACGACTATTTCACGATGCCAGCATGTCGCGGCTGCCCTTCCTGCCGCCGCCAGGGTCTGCCGCCCGCAGGCCCCGGGACGCTATATCGCACGCCCCTGTCCCCCGACCCGGACATCGCCGAGTGGGCGCGCAGCGACGCCCCGCTGCATGCGCTGCACCCCTACAGCCCGAGCCTGTGTCTGTACTGGCGCAGCGACGACGAGCGGCGCACGGAACTGATGCCCCTGTTGGTGCGCCTGGCACGGGTCGGGGTGTCCTACTTCGGCGGTCCCGGTTTGAGCCCGACCCAGGCGTGCGCGATCCAGGAAGAGGCCGGATCGACAGCCGTCGTATTCGACTACGACGGCAGCCTGGTGCACGAGGTCCGCGGGCTGATGGTGTGGGTGGAGAAGGAAGACGCAGCCGTTGTGGATAGCGAGGCGTGGACGCGCCTGTCCGAGGGCGAGCCCGTTTATCTGCTGCATCCCGAACAGGCGGAAGATCCTGAACGGCCCGGCCGTCTTCTTCTCGACACGCACGTGACCGCGCTTCCTCTGCAGCATGCGAGAAAAGGTCTCTGACTATGCAGTTGCTCAATACTCCCACTCCGTCCCCGGCCATTCTTTGGGCGGTGGTGCGTTTCCTTGCTTCGACAGGGAAATCTCTTCCCAAGAATACGATCACTGTCTATTTGGAGCCCGGAGAAGAAGCGAAGAACTCCGGCCCGGTGCATCATGCGCTGAACACGCTGAGGGATCTGGGACTGGCTGTCGCATCCGAGGACGGCACGTGGTCACTGGCCGGCGGGCTGGAAAAGATCACCGTTGACGACTACGCCAAATTCCAGAGACTCGCTCGTGCGGCGGTCTTGGGAGTTGAGGGCGAGGTGCCAGATCCGCCGGAAGACATGCGCCGCGTCCTTGTCTGGATACTGACGAGGGACCCGTTCAAGGAGTCCTTCAACTGGGTCACCGTCGATCAACTACACAACCGCTCCGCCCCGGATGGCGAACTGGTATTGACCAACGACACCCGCTGGCCCTCCTTTGCTGCGTGGGGCACCGCCTTGGGATTGATCGCGCCAGCGCCGTACACCGCCAACCGGCATGTTCCGGACTGCACACGCGCCGTACATCAAGTGCTCACCGATGGACTCGAGCGCGGCCGCTCCACCGACTCCATGAGCGTTCTGCAACTGCTACGCCGACACCTGCCCGTGGTGGCCGGCGGGGCACTGGCTACATCACTGGGCTACCCCCTTGATACACCCAAGGCGGTAGGTGCTGCCCTCTCCTTTGCCCTGATGCGCGGCGAGCACGAGGGGTGGCTGTTGCTGGGCCAGGACTCGGACGCCTCCGTGGTGATCAACCTGCATGACCCGGAATGGTCTTCCGCACGTATTTGTTCATCCATCACCCTGCTGGAGGGCGACGATGCCTGAGCTGCGCGATTACGTTTGCTGGGACATCGAGCGGGTCATCTCAACGATCCAGACCGAAGCGGTCGTGGCCTCCTCTGCAGTGTTCCTGGCCACGCACACGCGTCTCCAGATCCAGCGTGCTGAGATTGATGGCAGGTCGTTCAACAACACTGGCCAGATGGTCAGTGAGAGGGACGTCCTGAAGGATTTCCTGCGGCGCAAGACCGCGACGGGGACCGTGCTGATGCCGGTCGTCGGCGAGTCTGGTTCCGGAAAGTCCCATCTGGTCCGCTGGGTGCGGGAAAAGCTCCCGGCCTCGGACAAGCGCAAGGTGATCTACCTTGAAAAGTCCAAGACCAGCCTGCGGCATGTGATCGAGTCGCTGCTGGAGGGTGTCGACGACGAAGAGGTCGCCCAAGTCCGCGCGGATGTACGTGCGTCCACCAGCAGCACCGACGCCTCCGCCTTGGCTCTGCGACTCGTCAATGAATTGGTGATCGCCCTGGCAGGGACCACTTCCGCCGAACTACGGGGCAGACAGCGGCAACTGGCCGGCCCCAAAGGATTGGCTCTGATCTTGCAGGACCCCGTCCTGCAAGATCAGATGCTGCAGGAAAAAGAGTTCATCCCCCGCTTCGCCGAGCACATGCTCAGCGACCGCGACACGGACGACGAGCGCCCCGCCCACTTCACCGTTGATCACCTCCCACTGAATGTCACGTCCGCGATGGACGGAGTGGCCGCACCCACCCGGGTCATGCTGCGGTTGCTCCTGTCCAAGCCAGAAATGCGTGATGTAGCCGTGGGTATGCTCAACGAGTACTGGGAAAAATCCGTGCAGGCCACGTCATCGCTCGGTGGCGGACGCATCCTGGATGCGATGAAGAAAGTCCGTGAGATCTATGCACGGCAGGGTAAAGAAATCGTCCTGCTGATCGAGGACTTCGCTCTGATCCAGGGAGTCCAACGCGACCTGCTGGACGCCATCACCGAGACATCGCAGCGCGAAGGCCGCACCGTACTCGCCCCCATGCGCACGCTCATGGCGATCACCAGCGGCTATTTCCACGACCTGCCGGAAACGGCTATCACCCGGATCGAGGCCTCCACCGGCGGGCATGTCTACAACCTGGACCTTGTCCTGAACGGCCAGGATGACGGCATCGAGGCGATCGCTTCCTTCGCCGGCCGCTACCTCAACGCCGCCCGAGTGGGCCGCAAGGAGTTGGAGGCTCACGCCGGGAAGGTGCCCAACCAGTGCGACAAGTGCCCGGTCCGGGCCGCATGCCACGATGCCTTCGGCACGTCCGCCGAAGGCTACGGCCTCTATCCGTTCAACCAACCAGCTCTGCGCAGGACCGTCCACGCGGTCGCTCCTGCCGATCAACCGCACGCCTTCGTGCCACGGACCATTCTCAGCCGAGCTCTAATTCCGGTCCTGACCGAAGGCTACGACAGCATCCAAGAGGGCTCGTTCCCCGACGAAGAGTTCCGCGGTCGTTTCAAGAGCAATCGCGACGCCGGTGATCCTCCTCTCACTGGCCGAGTGCGCGAACAGATCGATGACCTCGACCAGGCCGATGGTGCTCGCCGTGAAAAGCTCCTGGAATTTTGGGCCGACAGCCCCACCGAACTCGTCAACCTGGAGCCCGGTATTGCCACCGCGTTCTCCCTGCCTGCTCTTTCTATCGACGCCGATCGCGCCAAACGGCTCCCCCAGACAGCCAGAACAACGTCCCCCACAGAGCCTGCGGTGGACCGCCCCCAAGGGCGCGGAGAGCCGGAAGTATCGCGAAGCCTGCAGAAGCGTTTGGACGCGGTGGAGAGTTGGAGCACAGGTGATGGCCTGCCCACAACGGAAGCCTCGACGGTGCGTTCAGTAATATCACGCGCGGCCGTCTACCGTCAGGACTGGCTCAACCCGCCGGTGAAGCCGCTCGGAGTATCAGACGCTGGGCAGGCAGGATGGGGGAACCGCGCCAACACCGTCTCCATTGAAGGAGCTGCCGCTCAGGCACTGGCAGGGGATGACTCACCTGTCATCTTCAAACGCACCGCCGCCAATTCTGAATTCTTCAAGAGTCTGATCCTGCTGAACGCTGAGACTCTTACGGCTGTGCGCTCTCAGGACGTCGTGCGCTTGGCAAGCTTGGCCGACCGTTACGCGCAGGTATTGCGCAAACGGGTCACAGCTCAAGCCCAACTGAGTGACGACGACCTTGTTTCGGGTTTGCGCGTGTCACTGATGGGAGCAGCGCTCGCCGGCCACGCCCACCCCCACATGTCGGTGGAGCAGTTGCACGCTGCCGCCTTCGATCTCGGTCAGTCCTGGCAGCGCCCCGACAGTTCTTCCCGTACAGAGATGTGGCAGCGAAGCCTGAACGCGCATCTGGCCAAGCGCGAGGCTCTGATCGACACGCTGCGCGGAGCGCTCGGCGTGGGACAGGGCATGGGCGCGGTACAGGTCATTGACGCAGCGCGGGCGTTGCCCTTGCTGCGCCGGGCCGCCGAGCAGTGGGAATTGAACGGCATTGCCCTGCCCCGGTGGGCGCAGGATGCGGCGCAGTCGCTGGCAGGCTGGCACGTGCTGGTGCCAGCCCAGCATGCGCAGTTGGTGTCATTGCTGCAGGACATTCGACAGTGTTTCCCGCGGGGCGAGCGTTCGGCGGACCTGCTCAGCCAATTGGACGCTGCGCTGCGGGTAGCGGCGGAGTTGGGGCTGGAAGGCGGCAGCCGCATCGTGGCCATTCGGGCTCTCATGGGGCAGATCGAGGACGCGGACTGGGCCAGTTTGACAGCGCTGGAACGCGACCTGGCCAAGCTCACGGACGACCTTGAGGGGCCTGCCGCGCTGGCGGCCGCTTTGCAGGGCGCCGTGCCGTTGAGAAATCCGCATCTATCTGGCATGCATCAACTGCTGCAGTCGGCAGATGCGTTCCTCGGCGATGCGTTGCAGGCCGCCGAAGCGCGCGGGCAGACAGCGGCCAGTACCGCCAGGCAGCAAATGGGAGCGCTGAAGGACGCCTGGCAGCAACTCGCTCAGGACGCTTCGGGGGGACAAGCGTGAGCACATCGGTGTTGGAGAAGGCACGCGAACTGCAGAATCAGGCGCGGCACATTGCTGAGGCGCAAAAGGACGCAGCGCAGCAAGAGCGTGTGGTTCGGCGTATCGATGAAGTCCGCGGCGCGTTGGAGAAGGCCATCGGCCAGGTGGGCATCGCTGGGCTGCTCAGCGAGCGCACCGGGCTATCGGTGGACATGACGGGGTTGGTGAGGGCGTATGAGCGCTTCGAGAGTAAGTCGCGCGGTGGTCTTCCGGTCGACCGCGTGTTCACTGAGGCTCAAAAGGCGCTTGAGACCTGCGCCAAGGACATCGCCGCCGCCATCCGGAACGTCTGGGCGGAGTGGGCTCGCACGCGGGTAAGCAGTGTGTCATCAGCGCGTTTTGTAGCCCTTGCTCCGGCGGAGCGTCGGGAGGCGGAGGCGTTGCTGCGGGACATGCGCGGACACCTCGAGCGCCGGATCATCGACGGCGCCGTCATCCGCTCCTTTTTCACCGCCTACGCAGACATACAGCGCCTGGTCGAGCACGCCCCCAGCGAAGTGCCCCCGGAACTAACTGAGTTGATCGAGCGGATCGACGCGGGCGGGCTGACGCTGCGTGATCTACGTTCGGCTGACATCGAGTTGCTGCGTGAATACGATCAAGATGTTTGGATCTCTGTCACACGGAAGGCGGACTGACGCTCGGTGGTTTCGCAGACACTTCTCACTCGCCCTCTGCTTGGGCGGGCGCTGACGGCGCTGGAAAACCTTGAGCTGCCTTTGCTGTCCTGGGGGGTGACAGAAGGAGCGCTCGCCCGCGACGAAGTGGTGCGTGAGCTGTGGAAGCTGGCCGAGGACGACCCCGAGGCCGCAGAGGTAGGGGGTGAGGGGCTACTCGCGGCCCTGGTGCAGCGTCATCTGCTGTTTCGCCTGCCAGGCGGTCCCGAGCGTTACCGCACGCGGCTGGCTGAAGGCGTGCGATTGACGGCAACGTTGCGGCAGTCCTTCGCCCCCCGCGGTTACCGGCCCGGGGCGGCACTGCCCAACCGGTGGTGGGAGCAGGGCCGGCGTCTGGTGGCGGACTATCGCCTGCATGTGGCCGAACGCCGCTACCCGATGCGGAACATTCCCGCCGTCGAGGCGATCGCCGAGTTGGCGCAGGTTCTCGGGTGGAGCGAGTTGCATACCGAGGTGGCGCGCAGCCAGATCGGCACCTACGCACTGTCCCGCTTCCAAGTCGACGCCACCAAAGCGGTCCTGCAGGGGCTGCGGGCAGCCGACTCCCGCGGCGTCGTGGTCAGTGCCGGCACCGGCAGTGGTAAGACACTGGCGTTCTACCTTCCCGACTTCGCTGCCCTGGCCCACGACCGGCGTGCCAACGCCGTGCACACGCTGGCGCTGTATCCGCGCGTGGAGCTGCTGCGCGACCAGCTGCGGGATGCCGTAGCAGGAAATCTTCGACTGATCGAGCGAGGCCTGAGCGCGCCTCGCATCGGGGTGCTGTATGCCAGCACCCCCTGGGAGGGGACCAACCTCACGGCGCCCAGCGCACGGCGCACGGGGACGACCTGGCCGGTGTTGGGGGACGGGTTCGTCTGCCCCTATCTCGGGTGCCCCTCGTGCGAAGGCGGCCAGTTGGTGTGGTCGCGTCGCAATGTCGAACAGCAGCGGGAAGTGCTGCAGTGTGCGCAGTGCCGGCGCGCCTTGCCTGCCGGGATGGTGGCACTGACGCGGCAGTCGCTGTGCAATGACGCTCCCAAACTGCTCTTCACCACCACTGAGATGCTCAACCGGGCCAGCGCCGGCTCGGCCTTGGGTCGCGTTCTGGGTTGGGTTGCGGGGGCGGGGCCGCGGGTGGTGCTGCTGGATGAGGTGCACACGCACACCGGTTCGACAGGAGCACAGACCGGCTTGTTGCTGCGGCGCTGGCGCCATGCCCGACGCACTCCGGTGACGTTCGTGGGCCTGAGCGCAACGCTGCGCCAGGCGGATCAGTTCATGGCGCAGTTGACCGGGCTGGAGGCGGACAAGGTCACCTTGATCGAACCGCATCCGGCGGACATGGAGAGCGAGGGGCGCGAGTATGCGCTGGCACTGCGGGGCGATCCGGTCTCGGGGGTGAGTTTGCTGTCGGTGGCGATCCAGACGTCCATGCTGCACGGCCGCCTCCTCGACCATGGTCTCCCCCTGCAGCAATCTCTGTTCGGCAGCCGGGGCTTCTTGTTCACGGATGACCTGGATGTCACCAATCGGTTGTATGACGACTTGCGGGACGCGGAAGGTGGCCAGGTTGGCCGTCAGGGGCGGCGTAAGCGCGACAAGCCGGTACTGGCGGCGCTGCGCAGTCCGGATCTGCCGGCGCAGGATGCGCGCTATGAGGCGGGCCAGTCGTGGAACCTGCCAGAGCGCATCGGGCATCACCTCAGCCAAGACCTCTCGCAACGGCCGCTGCTTATCGGGCGGACATCCTCGCAGGACGCCGGGGTGGACGCGGACGCCAACCTCGTCGTGGCGACCGCATCACTCGAGGTGGGCTTCAACGATCCCCGCGTCGGGTTGGTGCTTCAGCACAAGGCCCCGCACGATGCTGCCTCCTTCCTGCAGCGGCGTGGCCGGGCCGGGCGTGAACGCGGCACCCGACCCTTCACGGTGGTCACCCTGTCCGACTTCGGCCGAGACCGACTGGCCTATCAGGGCTACGACGCTCTGTTTTCACCGGAAATCGCCGCCCGCACCCTGCCGTTGGGCAACCGGCACATCGTCAAGATCCAAGGCGCGCAGGCGCTGGTGGACTGGCTGGGTATCCGGCTGCGTCAACGTCGCATCGGGGTGGATGCGCGTCACCTGCTGACCGAAACCGCCAATCCGGATACGCGTGAGAAGTACGTGCGGGCGCGGCAGCAGATCTGCACGGATCTTGCTGCCTTGTTGGATGGTGACGAGGGGTTGCTGACCGAGTTGACCGTGCACCTGCAGCGCTCCTTGGCCCTGGATGAGGACGGGGTCCTGGCGCTGCTGTGGGAACAGCCGCGGTCAGTGATGCTGGCCGTGGTGCCGACCATCCTGCGGCGCCTTCAAGTGGGCCGTGACGCCGTACACAACGATGCCGGGGCGGGCCCGTCTGCGTTCTTGCCGGAGTTCATCACGCGCTCGCTGTTCGATCCGCTGAACCTGCCGGAGGTGGAGTTCACCCTTCCCTTCGCCACCGGCAGCGAGGAACGCCTCCCGGTGGGCAGGGCACTGGCGGAAGCGGTCCCCGGGCGCGTCAGCCGCCGCTACGGCTACCAGAGCGACCGCGACCGCACCTGGCTGGAGGTGCCGACAGGCGCGACGGACGTCACGATTGACCTCCAGGACTTCGTCGAGCGTGATTTTCCCCAAGGCCGATGGGACAGCGACCGCGCGGACGTGGGGCAGGTCCTGGTCACGCGGCCTCAAGTGATCCGTCTGGCCGCGCCACCGGAAGATGTGGCCAGCCATTCCCAGGCGCGTCCGCTGTGGGCTAGTGAGTTCGTGCCCAACCGGTCGGGCACCACCGCGGCTGCAGTGCCGGATCTGGCGGCCTGGCAGGACCGGATTCGGCAGGTGGGCTTCGCCACCCACGCGGCGGGAAACCCGATTGAGGTACGCCGCATGACCTACGGTGCCGCGTGCGACATTGCGCGGGGCACACCGGCAGCGCGAGAGCAGGTGTCGGTGCGCTACAGGTTGGACGGCGATGCCGCCGCCATGGGGTTTGCCTCCTCCGTCGACGCGTTGCAGGTGCAGGTCGCTGCTTTGGAGGTCACCGCCCCGGGCGTTGTGGAACATCTTCGCTCACGGCAATGGCGTACGAAGGCGTTCACGCGCGTGGTCGCCGAGGATGCGCGTATCACGGCGCACGCTAATGTCTTTCAGCGAGGCTGGCTGGCGTTGGTCTATCTGGCCGCGTTCGCCGTGCGCGGCATGCGGGACGACACGCCCCAGACGATCCATGCCGCTTTGGCGGGCGGGGCGTGGCGCCAGGACGTCCCGCAAGTGATCCAGATGCTGTATCGGCAAGATCCCGTTACCGGTAGTGCGCAGGCGGGGGTTGCAGACCGGGTGACGGCCGATTTGGTGGCGCTGAGCCAGCAAAACGGGGTAGTGCAGGCCCTCGACGAGGCAGGCATGCTGCTCTTTGCTGCCGACGTCGAAGCGACCACCGCCGCTTTGGCTCGTCGCGCCTATCGCGACACGTTGGCGGCGGCGCTCCTCGAGGCGGTGCTGCGTTCCTGTCCCGATGCGCAGGACGGTGACCTGACCATCGACGTGGTGGCCGGCAGCAACGGCGTCGACACCCTGTGGATCAGTGAGACCTCAGAAGGTGGCCTGGGCATTGTCGAGGCGGTGGCCTACCGCTATGGCGAAGACCCCGCCCGCTTTTGGACGCTGGTGGCGGCTGCGTTGCGGCCCAACGCGTACGAGTACACCGATCGACGGCTGACCGATCTGCTGCGGCATGTCATCAAGGAGGAGCCGGGCGGGGAGTTGGCCCAGGCGATGGCGCAGGTGCGGGCTGCCGCCTCGGCCGGCCAGGCGACCGCGGCTTTGGGGCAGGTCCGCGCGGCATGGGCGGCGTTGGACGGCACTCCCCGGCATGCTGACGTCGCGGCGTTGGCGACGCGACTGCTGCGCCCGGGGTCAGACCGGACGACGGACTCGGCCGCGTGGGCGCTTATTCAAGCGTGGGACGGTCTGGAGGAGACTCTCGGCATCGAGGTGGACGCCCGTGTGATGGCTTATACAGCCGGGGCCGGCGCGTTGCCGCTGCCTCGGCCGCTAACGTCGGATCAGGCCTTCAGCATGCTGTGGCCGCGCGGGGATCAGGCCCGCAACCATCATCTGGAGTCGTATCAACCCTACCGGGACAGTGAGCAGCCCGCGGTGCTGGATCGGCTGCTGGTGGCGATGGTGCATGCGCACGACATTCCGCGCATCGACGCCACGGCTGAGGACTGGATCACTCACTATCAGAAGGTGCTGACCCACGGGCGAGAAGTGGAGTTGGCGCTGCCGCTCAATCAGCCGGAGATACTGCGGAACGTGCTGCTACAGGTACCGCTCATAGCCGTGGACCGCGAAGTGATGCGTCTGTTCGGCGAGGTCGTGCAGGTAAGCCGAGATCATCAGTGGGTTCTGGTGCGGGCTGTGATCAAGGAGTCAGAGCAGTGAGCATGCCGAGCCGGACGCTGCGCACCAATGCGCGCAGCGCATTGCGCGCAGACTCGCTGATCCGCACCGCACTGTTGGCGCAACTGGCTGCGGGCGGCGGTGAGGTGTGGCTGGTGTCCGCGTGGATCAGTGACGTTGAGTTGGTGGATAACGGCAACGGCTGCTTCGACTACCTGCTCGGGGAGGACCCACCCGAGCGCTGCCGATTGTCGGACCTGCTGCTGCTGCTGGCGCGGGCCGGCACAAAAGTACGGGTGGTGACCCGGTCTGCCGCGGCGAATGATGCGTTCGTGCAACGGCTGCGGTCGGGTGCGGACGCCACCTGTGACCTTCGGGTCGTGGAGGACGATGCCGTGCACGAAAAGTGCCTGGTGGGCCCGGGATGGATCTTCCTGGGTTCGATGAATTTCACCCGCAATGGCCTGGCGCGCAACAAGGAACAGATCACGTACGCCATGGACGAGCGCAGTGCGGCGCAGGCCCTGGTGGAGTTTCAGCACGAGTGGGGGCAGGCGTGACAGGCACGGACAAGCCCCAGCCAAGCCAGGCCGAAGCGCTGGAGACCTTCGTCGATCTATTTCTGGACCCGCGGCACAACGCTGCCGGGAAGCATCCCGAGTGGTGCGCGCCATTTCGTCGCAGCGCCCTACAGGCCAAGCGCGCTCCCGTGGTCCTGCCGCGCGTGTGGGAGGCGGCGGATGAGTCCGCCTACTATGTGATCGCTCGCCGGCCCAACGAGGCGGGAGTGGTACGTGATCTGCTGGTCGCCTTTGCTGGCCCGTCCTTGGTGAAGGTCGGCTATGACATTCCCGTCCTTTTGGATGGCGGGGATGTCATCGAGTCCGCCATCGCGGCCCGTTTCGGACCGGCCAGCACGTTCAAGTTGCGTGCACCGCGCGAGAAGCGCAAGGAGCTGCACGCTGCACTGACCCGCATGCTGGGCATGGTGGAACACAGCCCCCAGAGGGCGTGGTCGGCGCCCAAGCCGTTGGGCCGACTGCTGACGGACTTTGAGGCTGCCCTGATCGGCGGCGCCTCTCAGGTGGCTGCCGAACTCTTGGATCAGATCGGCCACCAGGGCGGACTGTCGGTGGCCAACCTCAAGCATCTGCAGATCAAACGACTGGCGGTCATGGGGCAGGCTCGCGCGCTGCTTGCCCTGCCCGGGCTGCGCGAGGTGCTCCTGCAAGATCCTCCGCGAGCGGTGAAGGACATGGTGCTCAGCGCCATCTATGCCACTTGCATCGAGCCCCCGCTGGCCGAAAACTCCTTGGCCCAGGCCTGCGTGGCACTGGCGCAGCCACGGGTACCGATCGCGCTGCTAGCCGAAGAGGACCCGCTGCACTTCAGCGATGCCGCGGCCGCCGCCCTGTTGGTCGGCCTGCTGGCGCGCGGGCAGGAAACGGAGTTGGCCAGCGCCATTGCCGCCCTGGACGGCGTGCAGCGCTCGGCGGCCGTACCGGCGGCATTGGACGGCTACCGCGTCAAGGTCGCGCACGTGGCAGTGGCGGATGCAGGCACCGTCGCTGACCGCGCACCTGATGCCGCAGCCCACGCTGATGGGGCCTGGCGGCCTGCCACCTGGGAAGAATTGCTCACCGCCGTGGCCGAGGGCGACAAGGCTGCCGTGCGCGTCTGCCGGGACATGGAGGCGGACGGTGCAGCCGAAGTGCCCCTGGCCGCGGATGCCGATACAGATGCGGCGCTGGCCGAGTTGTTGTCCGGTCTGGGAGACGCCGGCTACGAGAACGTGTGGCGGTATGCGCTGTCGCCGTTCTTGCAAGAGGTCTGCCGCAGTGGACTGTCACTGCCGCTGACACTGGCGCAGATCACCGCGAGCAGCATCGGCCAGCGGCGCGACCCGGCAAACCTGGCCGTACTGGATCTGCTGCTGGAGTTGTTCTTGCGAACCTCTCCCTCCGCGGACGACTACGACGAGTTCCTCGAGCATCTGACCATGCGGGTGCAGGAGTGGGTCGCCTCGGAGACAGCCAGCCAGGCACTGGACTTCGTCGACCGCCTGGCGGCCTTCGCCTCCCCCAACCACCAACTGCGGGCGCAGGCAGCCCTGGAACTGCTGACCCCGCTGCATCGGCATGCCCAGCGCCTAGATGAGGCCTGTCTGACCTCGGCGCGTTCCTTGACGCACGAGTTGGAGTTGGACCTTGACTGGCCCGTCTGGCAGCAGTCGGACAGCGGCGAGGTCGCCGTCACCATCGGTGGTGCTCACGTGCTGGTGTACGGCATGGATGCGGGCGTGCTGGACCGGGTGCAGCAATGGATGGCACAGCGCTATCCCCAGGTGAAGGTGTCACTATCGGATGACAAGGTGGGCTCCAGCCGCTTGCGGGAGGTGGCACGCCATGCGGACTTCAGTGTGCTGATCACTCAGTGCGCCACCCATGCCGCTACGAACTTCATCAGCCAGCACACGCCATCGGTGGTGTATCCGAAGGGAGCCGGGTCAGTGTCGGTGGTGCGCGCCATCGTCGATGAACTGCAGCATCGCGCCCGCTCGAGCCCACCTCCCTCAGTCCTCCGCGGACGTGGTCGGGCGCGGTAGGTAACGCCATCGCCGCAGGCCCGGTGTTCACCGTGCCCTCAGCGGGCACGGTGAACCAACAGGTCAGCTGCGCACGGCGCGCACCAGCAGGTCGGTGAGCAGGCGGATGTCGCTGGGGGTGTTTTGCAGGCCGTTCCAGCGGCGCTGTTCGCCGTCGGGGAAGCGCCACATGCCGGAGGTCCAGGCGGTGATCGGCATCAGTCCCAGGACGGCGTTGCGGACCTGGTCGCCGTCGACGTCTTCGGCTGCCATGCCGTCGGTGAGGCTGTCCATGACGAAGCCCATGGCCTGGATGCCGACGCCGTGGGTGAGGCGGGATTGGCGGGGCGGGAGTTTCCAGGCGTCGCTGAAGGTGTCCTTGACGATGGTCCAGTAGGAGCGCAGGTGCGTCAGCATGCGTTCGACGTCGCCGGAGCCGTCTTCGGGGTTGCGGTATTGGTAGAGGGCGCCTTCGAAGAGGCTGTGTTCCAGCATGCGCAGCAGGCTGGTGTCCTTGATGTTGCCGTGGGGTGAGGTGGGGCTGGCGATGCGGCCGTAGAAGGGGCCCTGGCCGTCGGTGTTGAGGCGGGTCATCAACTGGGCCGGCAGGCGCTTGCGGGCGTAGGCGGGCGGGAGATGGCCGCTGGTTTCCGGCAGCAGTTCGTGGATGAGGCCCTTGGGCAGCGGCTTGGTGGAGTTGACCAGGATGAACTGGGAGCGCTGGTCTTCGTGGTTGTCGGCGATGAAGCCTACGGCGGCGACGGGGAATTCGGCCAGGTCGGCATCTCGGATGGCGGCGCTGCGCTGCTGGCCGTCCACGATCAGGGCGGGCTTGTCCTGGTCCGTCAGGGACTCGTCGACCGGGATGATCAGTTCGCCAGGGACAGAGTAGTCGACGCCGCCGCGGCGGCGTGCTGTGGTTTCGAACCGGACACTCTCGTCGAAGGCCAGCACCAGGGCGTTGGGGAGCATGGCGTTGTCGGATTCGAGGTAGCGGCGGATGCCGCGGATGTGGCTGAGAACTTCGGGACGCTGGTAGCCCTGGAGGTTGCTGCCCTCGTCGCGGCGGACGCGGGAGACGGCGGCGAAGCTGTGGAGTTTCTTCCCATCGACGGCAAAGCAGTAAATTTTTCTGTCACCCTGGCGGACTTCGAGCGCCGGAAGCCTGAGTTCGTATCGGTCGGCCATCGCATCTCCTGACGTGATTAAAAGAAAAAGAGGGTGGTGCGTTTTATCCGAAGGTGAGGGAGCGCATTTTGGCCTCGAGTACGGTCAGGTTGTGGAATCCGCGGCGCTTGTTGCGCTCGGTTCCCCGGAATATCGCAATCTCAATACCATGTTTGTTGCACAGGGCGCAGGGGCAGGTGCGCCAGGGTGCGTCACTCAGCGTGCGTTCGTAGTATTCGAGGTAGCTTTTCTTTTTCGGTCCGAGGACGAGGGATTCGTAGGTTTCGAGGGCGGTCAGTACGTCCTCGAGGGGTGTTTCTTCGCGGTCGAATTCCCGCAGGGCGCCCAGGCAGGCACGTTCGGCGATGATTGCTTCTGCCTGGGAGACGCTGCCGGACAGGATGAGGCGTTTGAGGGCAGGGTTGCCGTCGACCTGGGGGACTCTGATGGCCGTGTAGGAGTCGGTGGCGGTGTGGTAGTTGTTGCGGTCGTCCATGAAGGCCTGACGGAAGGCTGAGGTGCTGTCGAAACTGGTCACGCCGTGGCGGGCGAACTGTTCCATGCTGTCGACGCGGTTGATGCCGAGCAGGTGCAGTTCGGTTTCGGGGGCGCGGACGGTGTCGACGGCACGCAGGCAGGCGAGGATTTCATGGGATTTGAGGGGAACCATGCCGCCCAGGGCGATCCTGCGGTAGCCCATTTTCTGCAGTTCCTGGACGCTGCGCGCGTAACTGTGGGGGCCCCATCCCTGGGCTGCGCCGACCGGTTCGAACCGGGCGCCTGAGGTGCGGGCGGTGGTGATGAAGTCTTCGGCGAGGCGGAGGGAGATCTGCTGGCGGTTGATCCATGCGGCTTCGGGTTCCGCGTCGGATTCCTGTGGGATGTAGCCGAAGATGATGTGGTCGATGCTGATGCCGGCGTCGAATCCGCAGCGGCCGTAGAAGTCTAGGACTTCGTCGACTTCGTAGGGCGGGTGCTCCTCGTCGATGTAGTTGAAGGCGCCACAGTCGCCGATGGTGGAGCAGACTTCGGGCAGGCGGAAGAAGTTTTTCACGCCCAGGCGGTAGAAGCGCTCGCGCTGCGGGGCAGAATATTTCCCTGCGCCTTTCATGGACCCGTCGACCACCGCCTTGCTGACGAGGATCCCGTCATAGGGGATCGGTGTCACGGCCTGGTGGGCGTAGACGTCATCACGTTGGCGTACTCGGTAGGGCGAGTACTCGTCGTTGATGAAGTCGTAGGTGGGGCTCACCAGGTCCTGACTGTCAGGGAAATAGAATTTCACGCGGCTTTTGCCTTTTCCTGCACATAGATACGGAGGAGGTAGTTCGACAGAGTGCTGATGTGGCGGGGATTGTTTTGGAGTTCGTTCCAGGGAATGTTCAGGTCGGGCCAGCGTCCCTTGGTCCAGTGGCAGTGCGGGGCGATCAGGACGAGTTCGGCCCGTGCCTGCTCAACGGCGTGGGGAGAGGCGGGGTCGATGGCCATCATTACCCGATCCATCAGGCGTCCCATGGAGCGGATGCCCACCCCGTGCATCAGTCGGCTCTGGGTGGCGGGCAGTCCCCACGCTTCGGGGAAGGTGTCGCGCACAGCGGTCCAGTAGACGACGAGGATCTGGCGGATGGTAGCCGTGTCCACGGTGCCGTTGGAGAGGTTTTTGTAGGGGAAGAAGGCTCCCGACGGGGAGTTGAGGGATTCCTGGATGGCCGTGGTGAGGCTGTTGTCGGTGACGACGGCGGCCGCTTTTTGTTCGGCGGTGGTGGAGGGGCGGCGCACCAGTCCGCGAAACGGTGAGTCCTTGTCGTGGTTGAGGGCTTCGACCAGGACGGAGGGGAGTTTGCGGGCGGACAGTTTGGTCGGCAGGGCCGTGCCGACCTCCGGGAGGAGTTCCGTGACCAAGTTAGTGGGCAGGGGGGAAACCGTGTTCACCCGCAGGAACTGATCGCGTTGGGTTTCCAGGTCTTCGGCGACGAAGCCGGCAATGGTGACGGCCAGGCGGGTGTTGCGGGTGCGGGCCAGGGCCAGGCTGCGCTGCTGGCCGTCGACGATCCAGGCCGGCCGGGGGGCGTCGGGCGAATCGGGCAGCGGGATTTCCAGCGTCCCCGACGTGCATAGGCCGTCGCTGCTGCCGGGGCCGGGGCTGGACTTGAAGCGCACCGTGGAGGGCAGTGCCAGGATCAGGCCGTTGGGGAAGAGGACCTCGTCGCTGTCGAGGTACTCCAGGATCTGCTTCACGTGCTGCTTTTTTTCCGGGCGCTGGTAGCCGATGAGCTTGCCGGCCTCGTTGCGCGAGATGCGTGCGACGTCGGCGACCTGATAGACCTCCTCGGCCGCCAGGGTGAAGACGTACAGCGGGATCGTGGGGTGCTGCTCGATCCGCAGGGCCCGGCGTTTAAGCACAGTGGAAGTCATCAGCGTCCCATCGTTTGGGTGTACAGGTCCGCGAAGCGCTTTTGTTCGCAGGCCATCCCCTTGTCTCGGAACAGGCGCAGCAGACGGGTGCGGGAGGCGTGGGGGTGGAGGTGCTTGGTCTCCTGGATGAAGGAGATCACCGTCTCGTCCGAGACGGGGGTGCGGGTGTAGCGCTCGGGCCTAGCCGCCTGGGTGGCCCAGGCATCCCAACGCGCCTGTGCGGCGGGGGTAATGAGGCGGCCCGGAGTGCAGTGCTCCAGCCAGGTGGCCGCCGTGCGGACATTCAAGCTGGTGAGGGTGCCGCCCAGGGCGTGGCGCAGGGCGGCGTTGGCCGGCACGCGCAGCACCCCGTCCAGATCGCGGGCGCCGCCGATCAGCACTACGTCGGCGCCCGTGGCGGCAAGCGTCAGCAACTCGCGATGCATGGCCTGGGCGTAGGTCTGCGACAGCACCACCAGCGCCCGGCCGGCGGTCGTCGCAATCTGGGACAGGCCGTAACTGCCGTCCATGCGCTGCAGATGATCCCACCAGGGGGCTGCCTGGTCGGTGGAGGAAACCACGGAATCTGCGTGTCGGGGCATGAAAGTTGCCGCATACGACGGAGCGAGGCTGGAGACTGGCCGCAGGCCCAGGCCGGCCGAGGCCACGTAGAGGCGGGGGGCGAAGCCCGCTTGGGAGGCGGTGGCGGTGAGCGCGAGAGCGCACCTCCACTGATCTCCCTGGTACAACTCTTCGAGCTGCCGCTGGCCCGGCGCGGTGCGCAGGCGGCGTGCCCATTCCGCGGCGCGCTGCGGCATCCCTCCCGCGGGCAGTGCGCGGGCGTGCAGGTCGGCCGCGGGCGGCGAGGCCTTCCGGTCCGTGCACGTGACCACGATGGGCAACTCGTTCACTGCGGCTCGACCTCTGGCTTCCGTAACTCGTTTGTTGTTGTGGTTACTGTAGCCGGTAGTTAGCGGGGTAGGCTGCACCTGTCTCAACTGAGGCAACTAGCCTTCGGATAAGGGAGTGACAGCATGGACCGTCCCGCGATCGTGTTGCTGAGCGGCGGCCTGGATTCGACCACGGTGCTGGCCATCGCCAAGGACCAGGGGTTCACTCCCTATGCGCTCAGCTTCCGCTACGGCCAGCGGCACAGCATCGAACTGGAGGCCGCGCAGCGCGTCGCGGCGGCGCAGGGCGTGGCCCGGCATGTCATCGCCGACATCGATCTGCGGGTCTTCGGCGGCTCCGCCCTGACGGCTGACATCGAGGTGCCCAAGCACGAGACGCTTGCGGACGTGGAGGAGGCGGGGGTGCCGATCACCTATGTGCCCGCACGCAACACGATCTTCTTGTCGTTCGCGCTGGCCTTCGCGGAGACCGTCGGCGCCAGCGACATCTTCACCGGAGTGACAGCCGTGGACTACAGCGGCTACCCCGACTGCCGGCCCGAGTACATGGAGGCGTTTGCCACCATGGCCAACCTGGCCACCCGGGCGGGCGTCGAGGGCACCTCCAAGATCACGCTGCACTCCCCCCTGATCGCGCTGTCCAAGGCCGACATCGTCCGTGAGGGCCTGCGCCTGGGCGTGGACTACTCCCTGACCTCCTCCTGCTACGACCCCGACGAGCAGGGCCAAGCCTGCGGCCAGTGCGACACCTGCCTGCTGCGCCTGAAGGGCTTCGCCGAGGCCGGCGTGACGGACCCCGTCCGGTACCAGAGCGCCTGAACATGACCTACCTGATCAAGGAAATTTTCTACACCCTGCAGGGGGAAGGCGGCCACGCCGGGCGGCCGGCCGTCTTTTGCCGCTTCTCCCGCTGCAACCTGTGGACCGGCCGGGAAAAGGACCGCGCCCGCGCCATCTGCCAGTTCTGCGACACCGACTTCGTGGGCACCGACGGCGAAGGCGGCGGCCGCTTCGCCACCGCCGCTGCCCTGGCCGACGCGGTGGAGGCCGCCTGGCCCACCGCCGAACACGACAGACGATTTGTGGTGTGCACCGGAGGAGAACCCCTGCTGCAGCTGGACGAGGACGCCCTCGACGCCCTGCACGAGCGCGGCTTCGAAATCGCGGTGGAGACCAACGGCACCCGCCCCGCCCCCCGCGGCATCGACTGGCTGTGCGTCAGCCCGAAGATCGGCTCCACCCTGGTCCTCACCCATGGCGACGAACTGAAACTGGTCTACCCCCAAGCCGGCGGCGACCCGGCCCAGTTCGAGCACCTCGACTTCCGCCACTTCCGACTGCAACCACTGGACGACGCCCACCGCGAAGAGCACACCCGCGCAACGGTCGAGTACTGCATGAAAAACCCGCGCTGGACGCTGTCCCTCCAGACGCACAAGTATCTGGGAATTCAGTAATGGAAATCTTTCGCGAGTTCACCTTCGAAGCAGCCCACCGCCTGCCGCGCGTGCCCGAGGGGCACAAATGCGCCCGCCTGCACGGCCACTCCTACAAGATTTCCGTGCACGTCGAAGCACCCGTGGATCAAGAACTGGGCTGGGTCATGGACTTCGGCGACATCAAGCAAGCCTTTCGGCCCATCGATGCACGACTGGACCACTACTACCTCAACGACATCGAGGGCCTGGAGAACCCCACCAGCGAGAACCTGGCCCGCTGGATCTGGGACCGCGTGATCACTGAACTCCCGGACTTGTCCGCGATCACCGTGCGTGAAACCTGCACCTCCGGCTGCACCTACCGAGGCGAATAAGGCATGCATGACATCCAAAACGAGCCCGACGGCCGCGGCATCGCCATCGACGAGGTAGGCATCAGCGGCCTGCGCTACCCCCTCACTTTCGACGACGGCCACACCCGTCAACAAGGCATCGCCGAGATCAGCGTCACCGTCGCCCTGCAAGCCGACCGGCGTGGCACCCACATGAGCCGCATGATCGCGCTCGTGCACGAGGACGTCGCCACCCTCACTCCACAGGAGTTGCCCCTCGCTCTCAAGCGAGGCCTCACCCTGCTGGACGCCCCCGCCCTCACCCTCACCCTCGCTCTCCCCCTCGCCACCCCCGTCACTGCCCCCGCCAGCCAGCAGGAATCCTGGCAGACCCACGACATCATCCTCACCGGCCGCATCGACACCAACGGCTGCACCGTCACCACCGCCGTGACCACCCACGTCACCAGCCTGTGCCCCTGCTCGAAGGCCATCTCCGACTACGGCGCACACAACCAGCGCAGCGAGATCACCCTCCACGTCACCGGCACCGCCGACACCCCCTACCCCCTGCCCGTCCACGAAATGATCGACCTGCTACGCAACACCGGTTCCGCCCCCGTCATCCCCCTGATCAAGCGGCCCGACGAACGCGTGATCACCATGCAGGCCTACGACCACCCCGTCTTCGTCGAAGACATCATCCGCGACATAAGCCATGTATGTCGACAAAAGGGCATCAGTCACACAGTCAGGGCGAAAAACCTGGAAAGCATCCACAGCCACGACGCCATCGCCGCCCTGACCTACACCTGCTGACACCGGCACTCCGCGCGAAGCGGGCGATCACTGCCCGGTGCCGCCTCGGGCGGCCAACGCGTCAAGCAGGCCGCGCAGCGCCGAGACGCCCCAGCCAAAGGGGGCACTCCTTGCAACCCACGCCGGCACCGCACCGTCACCCCACGCAGCCACCCCTCCCCCAGCCCGCGCCATGCTGGGTGAAGGCGCTGCGTGGGCCGGTACCAGGCCGATGCTCTTTTGGATGGAGGGGTGCACGAGAGGCGGCCGGATACCTTCCGGCCGATCGGCCACATTCGCCGGACGTGCTCGCGAGCGGCCTGCCAGGATCCAAGGATGATCAACCTGGGAGTGCGTGTCGAGTTCTACGAGAGCGTCGGTCAGGTGGGAGAGCCATCGAGGGGTTACCTCGGTGCGTTGGAGCGGACCGAGGGTTACAGGGCCGCTGCGGTTCCCCAGATCGGGACTACCTCATGGCCGCGTCGTTGCGCGTCACCGACCACCAGACAGCGCTTCAGCCGCCCGGACCGATGCAACTGTGAGGTGCATGCGGAACATCGGTGCGAGCTGGACGAGGTAGTCAGTCAAGGCGCGGAGTTGGTGGGTGCGGGCGAGCTTCTTGCTGACCTTCTCCACAATCTCGGACGGGTTGTCGCCCGGCGCGATCTCGTACGTGATGCTGTCGACCAGGGCGGGAAGAACCGCAGGTCAGCAGGACGAGTGACTCGCGATGTTAAACGCCAAGCTCAGGACCTGACGCGCTTCCAGCTGGCCGCTGCACCCAGCCCAAGTACCGAGCTGATGACAAGGTCGCCGATCACGGACGGGCCGTCAGTGCGCTTCGTGGCGCTCATGAGCCCGCCGATGGTGAGACAGGTGAGTAGGCCAGCGAGCAGCAACCAGAAGACCTTCATTGCGTTCCCAAGGTGTACGGAGTGAGTGCGACACGGTACGACGGAGGGAGCCCGCAGCGTCACCTACCCAAGGGTCACAATGCGGACACATATCCCACACGCCTCCCTCACGTCGCAGATGATGCTCTCTGCAGCGCGCACCTCCAGGGGGGTTCATGAGCCAGCCGCACTACCCACCGCATCCGGGCTGGGGGCCGCCCGCGCCGCAGCCGCCACGGAGGTCCAGCAGCGGCAAGTGGATCGCCATCGTGGCCGCCTGCGCCGTCGCCGCCTTCCTCATCTGCGGGGGCATCGCCATCCTCATCAAGGATGACGGGCACAGCCCGAGCAGTACGTCTGCCGCCAGTGCGCCGGCCGCGGGCAAACCGAGCGCCAAAGCCACGGTCTCGCCAGAGTGCTGGGAGTGGATCCGTCAGGAACTGCAGGACGGCTCCGACAGCATCGACGCCGCCTCCGGGTACGCGGTCTGCGGCAACCTGTCACCGGCCGAGATGGACGCCGCGATCGAAGCAGTCACCAAGGAGATCGCCGCCGATCCGTCCGCGCTCGCCGAAGCCACGCAGACGCAGGCGGAGAAATTCCAGGCCTGCGTGAAGGCCGACGGCACGCCTGGTGAGAAGATCGCGGCCGAGCACGTCATCAAGGTCACCGGCACCGACAAACGGAGCAGTATTGCCGACACCGCTGAGGTGTTCACCAACTACACGGGCGGCCTCCTCGGACCTCACCAGGGCGACGGGAAGCTGATCGCGTCGGCGTTTGCGTCCTGCTACCAGTCCGAGAATGGGCTGGTGACGGTTTATGACAAGGACGGCGAGATCCTGGCCAACGGCAACTGGTGACGTAGTGCTGAAGTCGTCCGAGGTGGCCATCCGCTAGCTTGTCGGTGGTTTCACTTTGATCCGAAACCGGGTTCGCCTCCGACACAGGGCGGCTTCAGGTTCCCTGATCGCGTAGATCGTCCGGCGGGGTGGGGTAATTGGCGCCGCAGCAGAGCGGGCACGAGACCTGTGATCATCAGGGTGTCTACGCCAGTTGATCACGATGAGGTCCCGTGCCCGTGCCCCGATCCTGCCCGATCCCTGCTGTCCTGGCCAAGTTGGGCTCTCTGGACCAGGACGACGCCGACCGCTTGCGCCGCCACCTGGAACGCGTCCCCGATCCCCGTGACCGCCGGGGGCGGTGGTATCCCCTGGTCGGCGTGCTGCTGATGTGCGCCTGCGCCGCTGTGTCCCAGGCCCGCACCGTCGAGGAGATCGCCGAGTGGGGCCAGCGGGCCGCCCTGGGCCTGCTGGACCGGCTCAGTTTCCGCCGTCATGTGCCCGGCCGCTACCGCTCCCCGTCCCAGCCCACCCTCACCCGGATCCTGGCGGCCGTGGACGCCGACGCCCTGGACGCGGCCGTCGGCGCCTACCTGGCCGAACATCGGCCCGGCCCCGCGGTCCGGCCGGCGATCGCGGTCGACGGCAAGGCACTGAAGGGCTCCGCCCGCCTCGGCCGGCGCCACCGCCATCTGCTGTCGGCCGTGGCGCACGCCCCCGCGATCACTCTGGCCCAGCGGGAGGTGGACGCCAAGACCAACGAGACCGCTGCCTTCCGGCCGCTGCTGGAGAAGCTGGACCTGGAGGGCACCGTGGTTACTTTCGACGCCCTGCACAGCGTCCAGGACTCCGTGCGCTGGCTGGTGACGGAGAAGAAGGCGCACTACATCGCGGTGATCAAGGGCAACCAGCCGACCGCATACGCGCAGCTCAAAGCCCTGCCGTGGGATCAGACCGCGGTGCAGCACAGCACGTCGGAAGCCGGACACGGACGGCGGGAGTCCCGGTCGATCAAGACCCTCGCGGTGGCCGACCACCTGGGCGGGATCGCCTTCCCCGAGGCGCGACTGGCCCTGCGCATCCACCGGCGCCGCAAGCGGACCGGGGACAAGGAGTCCCGCGAGACGGTGTACGCGGTGACCAGTCTGGACAGCCATCAGGCCGGACCACACGAACTGGCCGGCCATGTGCGTCGGCACTGGACGGTGGAGTCTCTGCACCACATCCGAGACGTGACGTTCGCCGAGGATGCCTCGACCGTCCACAGCGGCAACGCGCCGCGAGCCATGGCATGCCTCCGGAACCTGGCCATCGGACGGCTCAAGCAACTCGGCGCGACCAACATCGCCAAGACCACCCGCGCCATCCGGGACCTACCCGAACGAGCCGCCCAGATCCTCGGCATCCCCGACGACCCCCGCCCTTCGGGAACTTGAAGCCGCCCTGCCTCCGACATCGTCCGTGACCTGGTGAGTTTCGGATTTCGGCAATCCTGCCGGGAGCACGGAAGCAGCTCTCAAATCCTCTCCCGTCCCGTGCGCTGCCGCAAAACCTCAGGCTGTTCGAATGCGCATGAAATGCTGCGTGGAGATGCTCGATACGAGCGCTTCGCCTGTCTTCGCGACGATGGCCTGATGCACCCGCTCGGGCGTAGCAGACTGCACTCCGCGTTCGGCTATCCACCCTTGGCTACCCACCGCGTTGAGCGCGCCTATATGTGTGTTGCACTGCCACGTCAGCGGCGCGCCTGCTGTGAGCAGGCACGCCCAGACCTGGCGCTCGGCGGGCTGACGACGCTTCTTGGGTAGTAGCTGAACCTCGGCAACGTGTAGGTAGCCGTACTTGTAACAAGCCATCGTCAGTCCCCCGGAAGCATCACTGGTTTGGACGCCAGTCTGCCCACCTGGAGAAGGGACGAATCATCGCTCTCGGCTGCTTGCAGGACACCGCGCCTGTCGGCGTTCTTGTTGATGAGGATGCACCGCCTTGCGTCGTACGTACAACCACGGTTGATTCAGAGCCGAACCAACCAGCAGTCCCTGCACTGCTCCGAGCAAGACCTGGCTCGACACTGTGGGCGGATCAGCGGATGAGTTCATCCGGCGACAGGGGAACGCGGACCGTGCGCTCCCGGGGCCGCATCTCCTCAAGTAGTCTTTTCGCCTCCGCAGGCATAACGTCGCCGGCAACACACCCTTGAGCCATCAGGTCCATCGTGTCCATCACGCTGATGTTCTTCGCACGGGCGAAGGACAGCGTGATCCTGTCGTCGCTGATCCACGTCGAATTGCCCTTGAACTCACGCCGCGTCTGGATCACATGCAGCGTTTCCGCCTCGCCCAGGTGCTCCATTGGATGTGCTGACGTGCCGCCAAATCTCGCTCGCACCGTCTCAACAGCATCCGCTTCATCGTCCTTGACCTCGATCGGAACCTGTCAAAGCGATCAAGGCAGGTAGATCGTTCTAACGCTGTGCTGGGATCAGTGGGCCGTCTGGTGCCGGCTGGTTGCTCGGTCCAGGAGAAGAAGTAACCGTCCACAGGCAGGAGGCCCCTGATGGACCGTGAGCAAGCCTACGACGGACCCCAGATCGTGGGCATGGA
>NZ_JBIWOE010000069.1:0-30876 GCF_044767585.1 Streptomyces sp. NPDC101225 | reverse complement strand
CTTCGCTCTGCCTCCGGCAGCCGAATACTCGCTGCGCTCGTTTCGCGCGTCCCCGCGCGAATTGCCCGCCTCCGGCGGGGCGTTATGCAATACGGCCTCCGGCCTTAATTGCATAACGTGCGTGCCTCCGGCACGAAAGACGCTGGTTTGGTTTTGTGGGTGGGGAGTTGGGAATTGAGTTGAGGGTGTGTCATATCCGGTTTGTGGGACCGGTTTTGGTGTGTGGGGGTGGCGGGAATCTCCGATTCCCTTGTGTGGGGAGGGAGTTGGGAATCTCCGATTCCTTCAAACGGAAAAGACGTGATTAGTATTCCGTGGAAAAAGATTACACCACGGAATACGAGAAAGGGAGGGGTTCGGTTCGGGCCCCTCCGGGACCCGAACCACCCGGCACGGCCCGGGGGTTCACTGCCTCCGGCAGCTCCCCCCGGCTGCGACTGCGCGACCGGCCTCGTGCGCCTCCGCGCTAGGACCTTCAGGGGCACTGAGGACTGCCTCCGGCAGCTTCAGCACGCGAGCGGCGTAGCGCGGAGGCTCCCGCCGACGCGCAACTCAGACTCTCCGCCCCCGATCCCCGAGGCCGCCGCGCCGCCCCAGCCCGCCCCCACCTTTCTCTCATTCGGGCAGGGAGAGCGGCAGCAGAGGGGATGTCAGCTTCTCCGACCACGCGTAAGAGGCTCTCTGACCTGGGGTGTTAGCGAGGCCGGCCGCTGGTCGAGGGCAGGGGATAACGCAGGAGATGGCGCAGGAATTTGCGCATGAGGTGATGCAACAGATCAAATTTAAGGTATTATGGAACTTGCCAGGACAGGGTGGCCCCCTAACCGGCACCGCCGAACGTTCGTCAACAGGAAGGCGTAAGCGTGGAAATCGTCATCAGCGGAGGCAAGGTGGCTCCCACCACGGACGAGATCACGACCCACCAGGCCGCAAAAGCGCGCTGCATCGCCAATTTTCTCCCGCGCCCGGAGCTCCTCCGAGACGCCATCATCGAGCACAACCAGGACGACGGCACCACGTCAATTCGGTTCGAGACCACGGCCGGGCCCATCCGAATCCTCCTGCCGATCGCTCAGGGGTTTGAGTTCCACATCATCCATGACAGCGAAACCGGTCCCCGAATTCTCGGAACGTTCCGAGGAGCATCCCTTTCGGTGCGAGCCATCGCATTCCGCATCAGTGAATTTCTGCGGACGCGCGGATTGAAGTAGGAGGCAATTTCGGGGGGTCTGGTTTGCCCAGGCCCCCCGGACAATCCCCGCACCTACACCAACCGGAGGGAAAGTCACTGTGAGCATGACGAGCATTAAGCCCGCCCACCGCGCCGTTCCGGCGTCCTAGGCTGAGCGAGAGCAGATGGAGACCGCTTTCCGGGCGGCACTGGAACAGCTCCCCGAGAACACTGGTTTCCCGCACGATGTGCGCGAGGTGGCCCGGCCCCTGTTCGAGGTGGGATGGATCTTCGGCGTGCGGACCGGGCACACCGGGCCCGCGCTGGCCGATCTGCCGTTGCCGCCCCACACGTTCGGTACCGCCCTGTCCAATCTGTCCGCCGCCATACACGCGGACACTGGCCCCAGCATCGGGCAGTTGGTCAGCTACCACGGGTCGCAGGAGTGCTGCCACGGCCGCTACTGGGTGACTCGCATTGAGCGCGAGTTGGACCGCCGAGGACGAGAGTCCACGCTCTACCGCCTCAGCGAGTACCGGAACGGCGCGTTCGTCACCGCACTGACCGGAGTCCACACGTGGAGCGTTACGGCACTGCCCCAGCACTGGCAGCGGGAGGCCCTGTGAGCAACTGTCACGTCTGCGAAAACGGACGCATGGTGTGTGTCCGGGACCGAAGGCATCTGTCGGTCGAGGAGCGCAGGACTCTGCCGGAGTGCGGCATCCTGACCCCGAGTGAGGTATGGGCGATGCACGAGGCCTACGAGAAGCCTGAAGCGTTCGACGGGGACTGGTAGACGGTCCCGCCTGGGGTGGGGCAGCCGCAAATCGGTTGCCCCACCCCCGGAGTAAGGTATTATGGAACTCGTTCGGAAGGGTTGGCCCCCTACCGGACTCGCCGAAAGTTCGTCATCAGAAGGGAAGCCCCAAGTGGCTCACGAGATCGAGCAGTTCACCGACGGCACCGCCGCCTTCGCCTCCGCCAACACGAGCGCCTGGCACAAGCTCGGCACCGTCACCGACGGCGCGATGACCGCCGAAGAGGCCATGAGCCTCGCGTCTCTGTCCGGCTGGAACGTGCGACTCCTCCCCCTGACCGCGACCGAGATCACGGCCGACGGCACCACGCCGCTGGAGGTACCGCAGCACTTCGCGACCGCCCGCACGCACCCCAAGACCGGGCGCACGCAGACGCTCGGAGTGGTCGGCAGCGACTACTACCCCGTTCAGAACGAGGAGCACGCCGAGTTCCTCAACCTTCTGGCCGACGAGTCCGGCGCGCACTTCGAGACCGCCGGATCACTCAAGGACGGCCGTCAGGTGTTCCTGACCATGAAGCTGCCCCAGACCCTCACGATCGGTGGGAACGACGACGTTGACCTGTACATCGCGGCTTCCAACAGCCACGACGGAGGCAGCGCGTTCCGCATCATCGTGACGCCGGTCCGAGTCGTGTGCGCGAACACGCTCCGCGCGGCCATCCACGGCGCCCGCTCCTCGTTCGTGGTCCGGCACACCGCTGGAGCCAAGGCCCGCATCGCGCAGGCCCGTTCCGCCCTCGGTCTGACGTTCAAGTACGCCGATGAGTTCGAGCAGGCCGCCCAGCGGATGATCCAGGAAGAGATGACGCTCAACGAGCTGCGCTCGGTCGTCGACGAACTCTGGCCGGTCAAGAAGGACAGCCCCCGCGCCCGGACCAACCAGCGCCAGCGGTGGGGGGCAATCTCGAATCTGTTCGAGCACGCCGAGACCCAGGCCGGTATCCGGGGCACGCGGTGGGCCGGATACAACGCACTCACCGAGTACGCAAACCACGTCGCCCCGGCCCTGGGCAAGAACGATGCCGAGAAGGCGAGCGCCCGCGCCGAGCGGGTCATCAGCGGAGCGGCGAACGACCTGATGGAAAAGGCATTCGCCCTCACCACGGTCTGACCCCCTGAACACCGGGCGGGCCCCGTACTCCCCCACGGGTGCCCGCCCGGCCCCGCAGGCCCGCACAGGCCGCCCTGCCCGAGCGCGGAGCGCTCCCCCACCTCACAGGGGCGCGGAGCGCTCCCCGGCCCGCCCTGCCGCGTAGCGGCAGCGCGTCGCGTCTGCGGAGCAGACCGCGCGCAAGAACATGTCCGCCGCTTCCTGCGCCCAGGCCGCGCCGGCGGACGCCCAGCAGGTCCACACACCACCCACCGCCCCACGGAAGGCCATTCATGCCCATCCCGAAGTGGACGATCAAAGGCATCGTCGACGACTACGACACGTGCGGTTGCTGCGGCCGCCGCGGACTCAAGCGCACCGTCGCGCTCATGCCGCTGGACGCCGACGGGAACGAGGACGGCACCGCCGAAGACGTCGTGTACTACGGCACGTCGTGCGCCGCTACCGCGCTGAGCTGGACGCAGGGCAAGGTGACCGACACCGCGCGCGCCGCCCAGGCCGAGCGGGACCAGCGCGACGACTACGCCCGCCGGATGATCAGCATCTACGCCCCGGTGGAGTTCGCCCCCGTCCGCGACAAGGCCCGCGTCTACTACGGCCGCAACCAGCACCAGCGGGACACGGGCGTGAAGGCGACCGAGGAAGTGGCGAAGCTGCTGGACAAGGCCCGCGCCACGCTGGCCGACACCACCACCGGCCCGGCCCGCCCCGCGCGTATCGAGGACTTCCGCCGCTACCTCGTGATCTTCACCAGCGACGAGCGGATCTACCTCGTGCGGCGCGTGCCGGAGGAGGAGGCCGAGCGCCAGGAGCAGGCCGCCGCCGCCCAGCGCCGCGCGGACCAGATCCGGGGCAGCGTCCGAGTCGTGGCCGCGCTGGACGCCGAGGCCGCGCGTGACGTCGCATACGCCGACGAACTGACCCGCGAGTGGAACACGAAGGCCTGGCAGGCCGCCCATGCCTGAGAGCGCCCCCGCACCCAGGTTGTTCATCGGGAGCCGCGTCACCTACCACGGCGGCATCACCGAGATGCACGACCGCCCCCTGTACCTCCTGCCGTGCACGTGGTTCGGACACTGCGACGCCTGCTGGGAGCAGGACGACGAGTTCGGCGAGCAGCACCCGGAAGAGCGGGACCACTTCATGGCGGTCGACCTCACCACCGACCGCCGTTTGCACCACGCACGCCGAGCGCACCTGACCCCGATCCCGCACGAGTGGCCCGCAGACGCCGTTCCGTTCCGCATCAACGGCTACTGGTACGCCGCCGCCTACACCACGGCAGGCGGAAGCGGCCGGGCCCGGACGGTGCACTTCTACACCGCCGAGGACTTCCTGGGGCGCACCTGGTGCCACTTCCGGGAGCCCGCGCCCGACATCCGCCGCCTGGACACGTTGGGCCGCCGCCGCCCCGTCATCTGACCGAGTCCCGCTCGCCACAGCGCGCGGGACACCCCCGGCCGCCGCGCGCAGCCGGCCCCCACCCGTCGCCCCGCTGGAGTCACCATGCCGAACTCGCAGCCCGACCAGCCCGACCGCGCCGACCGTCGCAGCCTGCCCTACCCCGGAGACGAAGCGATCACCGCCGCCCGCCACCGCGCGCACCTCGCATTCGCCCAGCTCTTCACCGCCCTGGGGGCTGGACGGCACCGCCTGCACTACGCCGCGGTGGACGTTGACGGCCGGTACCGCCTGGCCAGCGCCACCGTCACGGTCACGACCGCCCCCGCATGGCACCTGAACGCCGACCCGGACGAGTTCGCCACCATCGAGGCCGCCGCCACAGCCGCCCTGGAGGGCAGCTGCACGGTCCTGGCCACCCTGGTCGTGCAGACCGACCAGGAACCGGACCCGGTTGTCTGCGGGTGGCGGATCGAGCGCGGATGGCTGCACGGCATGAAGCCCGCCGCCGTGCAGACCGCCGTACGGCCGTGCGGGGGCAGCTCAGCGCCCGTATCCCGCGCGTACCCCGCCCCGTTCCTGCCGGACCCGTCCGTCACCGGCTGAGGCCCCGCCCGGCCCGGCGGGAGCCGGGCCGCCCGCAAACTCCCCATCCCCGTACACCCTGTGAGGAGACACCCCGTGATCATCATTGCAACCCCGTCCGGCACCGTCCGCGCCGCTGCCTCCGAGGCGGACGCCACCGGAGTAGTGCTCTACACCCTCACCGGCGCGGCCACGGGAACTGTCCACGTGAGCGCGACCAGCAGCCCCGCCCGATGGGACCGCTTCGACGCCGTCCGCGCCAGTCTCGGATCCGTCAGCGCGCGCGAGCTGCCCGCCGAGCCCCTGGTACGCATCCGCGGCCGCGCCTACCACGGCAACACACTCCGGGTGCTCGCCCACTCCGCCGACGTGCCCTGGGGATGGCTGGAACGCGACCTGACCGACACTGCCGACCGGCCCGCGCCCCCGCAGGCCGGCCAGACGCTGACCGCCATCCTTCGCGCGTGCGCCGGCCACTACGCCGCGCGCAGCGACTTCCCCAGCCTCCAGCACGCGGCCCGCCTCCACGACACCCCGCAGCTGCTGAGGTGGCTGGACGCGATGATCTCGCACGCGGCACGGGCGCAGGCCCGCTGGCAGGCAGAGGCTGAGGCCCACCGGGCCCAGGCCGCACGCAGTATGGCCGCCTGGTGGACGCTGGCCCGCTGGTTCACCGCCCGTCCGCACCTGATGCTCGCGCTGCTGCTGGCACCGGGCCGCGAGAGCCTGGCCCACCGCGCCGAATACCTCCCGAAGTGGGCCGAGATCAGCACGCGCGCAGCCGAGGAGGAGGGCCGCCGTCTGACGCTCTTCCGGTCGGAGTTCGAGCAGTTGGCCCGGCCCGCCGCCGCGCCGGAGAGCCAGGACCGCCCGTACTTCGTGGTCGGTCAGTGGAAGGGCGGGGGCGACGTCGACATCTGGCACGTCGAGGAGGCCCCCATTGATCCGGGCGAACTGTCCGACCTGTGCGAGCAGCACACCGTGGACGCCGAAGACGCGTTCGGCAGCGTCGAGATCGTCTACGCCGCCAGCCCGGAAGCGGCAGCCGAGCAGGCCCGCCGGGAGGCGCGCGAGACCAGCGAGCGCATCCACCGCGAGCTCACCCGCCCGTAGGCCGACGAGCCCGCTCCCCGGGGTGGCCTACCGCCAGGCCGCCCCGGCCCCCGCCCCTGATCACGAGGAGAGACGACCCGTGGCAACGTTCGCGCACGCCACCCCGGAACGCTGCGCCCAGCTCGGCCGCGCACTCACCGCCGCCGGCCTTGGCTGGAGCGACAACGGCTGCCAGGACGACCCGCAGTTCCTCACCTACACCGTGACCGACCCGCACGGACGCACGTGGCAGGTCAGCCCGGCCACCAACTTCCAGATCTCTCCGTCCAGTCCGGGGCAGATCTGGCAGGCCAGCTGCGTGGTCCTGATGACGAGGTCCCCGGTGCTGTCGGCCCGCCTGGTGGCGGAGCGCATCAAGGAGGTCCCGGCATGAGCAGCCCACCGCCGCCGTTTAGGCCCGAGGACTTCGAAGAGCGGTGCGAGACCTGTCTCGCCCCGCCCGGGCAGCTCTGCCACGCCTGGTGCGACACCGGATACACCGCTGACGACGCCCGCGCCGACGCCGAGCGCCACGCCGCCCAGCGCGACGCCAAGCCCCCTGCGTCGTAGGCGCACCGCCCGACTCCCCCGCCCACCTTTCCCGAAGGAGACCCCTCATGGAACTGTCCACCCCCGCCGGCCTTGAGTCCCTCGCACGCGCGGTTGCCGAGCAGCTCGGCGCCGACCGCACCGAGAAGGACGGTGACACCGGCCGGGTGCGTGTCGTCTACGCCGACGGCCGCGCCCTGGAACTCACCCCCAACCGCCCCCGGACCCGGATCACCGTCACCGCCGTTCTGCCCGAACAGGCCACCGCGCACGGCATCGAGGTCAAGGCGATCACAGTCACCGCCCTGCCCCGCCCGCGCCCCAGCGAGAGCCAGGCCAAGGCCACCGCGCGGCACACGGCCGACCACATCCGTCAGCGGCTGCTGCCCGCGCACACCGCCGCACTGGCCGAGCTGCGCGAGCGCACCGCCCCCCAGGCGGCCACGCTCCAGCGTGCCGAATCCGCCCTTGCCGGATTCCTCGACCGCCCCCGGGGCGGGGTGGCGATCTCCGAGCAGCCGGTACGCCGCCTGCTGGGGCTGACCGCCCGGTGCGCCGTCGCCTGGTGGCACACCCTCGACGGCCCCTCCCGAGCGGTGGCACCGTTCATGGCCGACGCCCTGCGCCGCGCCGGACTGGCGACGACGGAGCCGCACGGCAGCGGCTACGTGTTTTTCGCCGAGCCCCCGGCCGAGCCGTCCGACACCCGGTTCCGGATCGCCCCTGCCGCCGAGGGCGAAGGGTGGGACCTGGTCGACGAGTTCACCGGCGCGTGCGTGCGGACGTACGACAACCGGGAGTGGGCCCAGGGGATCGCCGAGAGCGCGAACGGCGAGGAGGACGCCGCCCGGCGCGCCCACGTTGCATCCATGGACCTGCCGGGACTGTCTGCAGACCTGATCGAGGACGAGCAATTCCGGACCCTGGCCATGGAGTTGGCAACCGCCGGACACATGCCCTACGGCCTGACCGACATCGACTACACGCAGACGCCGGGATTCCACATCTACCCCAGCACGGAGCCAGGCAAGGCCAAGGTGGCGCGGCTGCTGGAACCCTGGGGGGCGATCCGGCCCGGTGCCCGCTTCGAGGCGCCCGAACGCGAAGTCGAGCGCTACGACCAGGACATGGAGGCCTACGCGCAGCTCCTGGCCAGGCCAGGCCGGACGGTGGCCGTCATGATGGACGGCATCCAGGTCACGTACGACGCCCCGCCGACCAAGCCCTGATCCGCGCGTTCCGGGGTGGGGCAGCGCCATGAAAATCAGTTGCCCCACCCACTTGAGTAGGTATTATGGAACATGAAGCGGGAGACAGGACAGGCCCTGCGGACTGCACCGCGCCCGCGCCACGGGAGGGCCCCCTCCCCGCCACCACACCCGCACCGAGAGAGGACGCCTACGTGACCGACGCGCCCAGCACCCCCGAGTGCCGCCAGCACGGCCCCATGACGCTGCACACCGGCACCCAGTCCCCCACACAGCGCTTCACCGGAACCTGGTACACCTGCACCGATCCGACCTGCTGGAGCGCAGTCCTATATCCGTCGGCCGAACTTGTCGCCGACCTCGAAGCGCAGGGGCGTCCGAAGGCAGCCCTGACCCTCACCCACAGCCGCGCCGAGGGAACCCTGTTGTCCGGCTCGGTGAAGGGCGACGGCACGTACGAGCTGCTCCGGCCGTTCCGCTTCCGGGCCTCTCCCTCGATCGGGATCTACCTGCGCGGCTCCCGCGACCGCCGTGCCGACCTGTATCTGATCAGCCAGGCGGCCGACGCCCTGCGGGAGGCCGGCCACCAGGTGACGGTCGAGATCGACGAGACCCAGCGCCGGGCCTTTGCCGAGGTCGAGGAGGACCGCGAAGACCGGGCGGCCAGACGAGCCGAGTACTTCGGGGCTCGGGCCGAGCGCTACCAGACGTCGTCGGACGCGAAGTGGGAGCGCGGGCGTGAGATCACGCGCGGGTACGCGGGCGAGCCTGTGAAGGTCGACCACTACTCGGCCAACCGCCACATGCGCGACCTGGAGCACGCGCACCGCCTGTTCGGCAAATCCGTCCAGGAGCAGGCGGAGGCCGACCGCTGCGCGGCCCGCGCAGTCACGGTCGAGCGCTACAAGCAACACAGAAGGAACCCGGGGGTGACGCTGCGCCGCCTTGAGCGCCTGCAGGCCGACCGGCGCCGAGTCGAGCGTCAGCAGGCCCGGACGGTCGAGGACGCGGAGGCGGGCACGCTCACCGTTGAAGCTCTGATCGCGGCCCTTATCCGGCTCGACGCCGACCATGCCGACCTGTGCGACGAGATCGGCGACTGGGAGCGGGTCATCGTGCAGGCCGAGGCCGAGGGCGTGAAACTGTGGGGACCGGGCGACTTCGAGCCGGGCGACTTCGTGCGCTCCGGCAGCCGCCTGTTGGAGATCCTGCGGGTCAACAAGAAGACGGTCACCGTGCCAGGTGGGCCGGAGGCCGGACCGATCGTGTCGGAGGCCAACCGCCAGTACTCCTGGAACGGGAAGCTCCCGTACGACAAGGTCACCGGCCGCGTGAGCGCCGAAGAGATGCGGGCGGCGCTGGCCGAGACGGAGGAGAAGGCGCAGCCTGGCGGAGCCGATCCCGTGAGCGGACGGGACCAGCGCGACGCCTGAGCGCGCGCCGTGCCGGGCTCCGTGCGTGCGGCCCGCCGCCTGCCGCTCTGAACTGCGCCGTTGACGGTGGGGCAGCGCTGAGAAATTCGGTTGCCCCACTCTCTATTTTAGGTATTATGGAACATGTCACACCGTAGCGAGCAAGGAGATCTCCCGTGGACGTGCCCAACGCGGCGGCACTGCTCACCACTCACGCGCAGCACGCCTACACGCTCCAGCGCGAGGCCGGCGCCGCCCTCACCCGGGGAACCCAGAGCGACCCCCGGCGCCTCGCCCGTCTCGCCCACCGCGCCGAACGCGCCGTAGAACTGGCTGTGTTGTGGGACGGAGTCCTGTGGGAGGCCCACGGCACCAGCCAGCGCGATCTTTTCCCGCTCGCCGACCCCGCGCGCCTGGTCGCCGCCGCCCGCACCCTGCGGACCCTCGCCCGCGACGGCATCACGCTTGCCTACGACCTGACCTGCGCGGAGTTCCCCGAGCGCACTCCCGAGCGCCCGGCCGGGCACTGGGCGGCACGGCTCTTCCTGCTCCACACCAACATCGTCGATCACTTGCCCGGCGCTGCGACGGCCTCCGCCGTGCTCGCCGAGCTGCACGCCCGCCTCTCCGACGGCTCCACCGGCGTGCAGCTCTCGGCCGGAACCACGGCCGCGCTGGAGCTGATCACCGCCCTCCGCGAGGGTCTCGACGCCGTTCCGGTGGCCGCCCGCGACATCCCGGCCTGTGCGCGCGAGGTCCTCATCTGCGGGCTGGAACTCGCGACGTTCCAGGGATGCAGCCTCACCAGCACGGGCACCGGCCGCACCGCCGTACTCGTCCCCCTGGTCGACGGCTGGAGGATCGAGGTCGACGACGCGGGTTCCGCCGAGCACGCGCCGGAGGACCACGGAAGTTGCAGGGGCAGCCGGGGGTGGTCGGCCAGCCTGTACGACCCGTCAGGCGAGGCGATCGACGTGGTGCGCCACCCCGTCCCCGACACGGCTGATGACTGCCTCGCCGACAGTGCGGCGTGCGTCCGTCAGCTGGCGCAGTGGCGGGCCGAGAACCAGGCGAAGGGTCCCGTCCAGGACTGAGCACCGCCCCCAGCCAAGCCAGCCCGAGGCGAAGGAGGCCCCTGTGTTCCCCGACCCCGAACCCGACGTACACGCCCACCTGGACGCCGACCCGCGCTGCATCTGCACGCTCCTGCGCTGCGGCGGCTCCGTCCTGGCCCCCGGCTGCCCCAGCCACGGCATGACCTCGGGACGCACCTTCACCTGGCACTTCGCCGACCGGTGCCCCCCACCACTGACCCGACGTTCCGGGAGATCCCGCACACGAAAGGACCGCCGCCGTGCCCCAGGCAGACACCCCGCTGGACACCGCAGACCTGTCCACGCTCGCCGACCGCCAGCAGGCCCGGTTCACCACCGGGCACGGCCCGGTGATCGTGCGCAGGTACGCCCACTCCTCGGATTTCGTACAGGCCGCCGTGCGCGCCCGCAACGGCCGGGACCGTTCCGCGCTGCTGACCCTGCGCCCCGACGCGTACCCGCTCGCCCCGGCCTGGCTGGCCGCCATCGCCGAGGCCGCGCCGGAGGCGGCCGACCACCGGCACCCGTCCGCCGCCATGTCCTCGGTCCGGCTGCTCGCGAGGATGACGCCGGATCACCGCAACGGCATCCCCCGGCAGTTGGACGGCTCGGTCGGCTGGAGCATGCCCGGCGTGTCCGCGCGCGTGTGGCCGGACGGCCGGATCGAGTTGCGCAGCACCACCGGCGCGGAGCTGGCCGGCCAACTGGAAGGCTCCGAGTGGGACTCCTGGAAGGTGGCCGCCGTGGCGGACGCAGGTCTTCGTCTACTGTGCGCCCCCGAGGCCCGCCACCTGACCCGCACCGGCCAGCCGTCCGGGTGGCACCGGCCGTTCGACCGCAGCGATTCCACCGGGCTGGGGCGCGAGCGCAAGGGCGGCCAGATGTACGACGGCTCCACCGTCGCGTCCTGCTCCTGCGGCTGGAGAGTGACGGCCGAATCGCAGCTGGGCGCTCGCGCGCTCGCCGAACAGCACCGCCGCGAAGCCACCAGCGGCGAACCCGCATAACCGCCGACACCCGCCCGCGCAGAGCGCGTACGGCACTCCCACAGTCCCGAAGACGAAAGAGGCTCCGCCATGCCCCGATCCGCACTGTCCCAGCCGCCCACGCTGGCCCCCGCGACTGATGAGACCGCAGGTGCGTCGAATGCGGCCTGCCCTGCACCGAGCAGTTGACCACTTTCCCCCGCATCAGGGGCGGAAGACGTGCTGCGTACGCCTGCTCCGTGCACGCGGCACAGCGCCGCAAGGCCATGTGAACTGCACTTTTGGCGGTGGGGCAGCGCTGAGGAATTCAGTTGCCCCACCCCAGGAATGCGGTATTATGGAACATGTCGGATGGCTCCCTCCCGGCACCGCTGAAAGTCCGTCAACCCAGCACGAGGAGGCCAGACATGGCCACAGCCACCGAGCCCGACTCCGCCGCCCAGACCGCCGAGTCCGCCCCGGCCGACGCCGACGAGGCGAGCCTGACCGCCGTCCTGCTCGACCCGGACACGATCGCGCGCGACGAATGCAACGCCCGCGAACACGACACCGAACCCGACGCCGACCTGATCAACTCCGTCAAGGCCGTCGGTGTCCAGGACCCGGTCAGCGTCCGCCCCGCCCGGACGGCACGTACGAGGGCAACCTCTACTCGCCGTTCAGCACGTACGCGCACGGCCGCTACTCCCCCGTCCACGACCTGACCGGCGAGGTCTACCCGCTGGAAAGCGAGCTCGCGGCAGACGCCGAGCTTCGCGAGCTGTTCGAGAAGATCCCGGCCAACGCCCGCGCCGCCCTGGTGCTCTACCCGCTCGACTGACCGCCGTGCGCCAGGCGGGCACCGCATCAGCCGGTGCCCGCCCCCGGCCCGCCTTCAGGCACCGGTTCCCGCCGGGCGTGACAGACGCCCGGCCCATCCCACGCAACAGGAGAGGGGATACTCCCATGCCCACCCTTGCCGAGGTCCGCGCCTTCATCCGCGAACTGCCCGACGTCGTGTCCGTGGCCGTCGTCCAGGAGGCAGCCACGGACCGGCTGCTCCAGCTGGACGCCGACCAGCGCCCGGTCATCACGCCCGGCCGCACCGGGCGGATCACCGCCACGATCCGCCCTGCCTGCCTGCGCCTGCTGACCGGCACCGTCCAGCAGCCCAACCGCACGGGCACCCGCTTCGACTTCCTGCTGGACGAGGCCTCCACCGAGCGGCTGCGCCGGGACCCGAACAACGGCACCCGGTTCCGCATCGCCAAGGACGAGAAGCGCTACCGGCTCGCGAAGGTCCCGGCCTCCTGCATCGAGCTCACTGACACCCCGGCCGACTCCTAGACCGCCCCGGAGCTTCGGGGGCAGCGCGCCGAGCGCTGCCCCCGGCCCGGCCATTCCGTCCTCACCCGCAACTCCCGCGAAGGGAGCGTGACTTCCATGAGCCGCGCGATCCCCGTGCGCTGCCTCGCCCGGCCACTGGCCGGCGGACTGGTCGTGCCGTGGGTCTCCCTGATCCACAACGGACACGCCGTATTCGGCAGCCTCGACGCCGACCGCGCCCGGCGCGCCCTCCTCCAGCGCCTGTGCCAAATCTGCTCCCAACCCCTTGAAGAGCGGTTGGGTGTAGATCTTCTGAGGGTGCCTCGTTGGGGTGATTCGCAGAGGTTCGGGGTGTGGCCGGTTGTGTCGGCTTTTACCGTCGCTGGGGTCGAGCCCGCCGTGAGGCGTGCGGGTGCTGAGCGAGGGTGGGTGCGGTGTGCCGTCTTTGATGGAGGCGTTGGAGTCCAGGCGGGCTGAGGTGCTGGGCCAGGCCGAGCGGCTGCGTGAGCAGATCGCTGGTCTGTCCGAGGAGTTGTCGCGGGCAGGCTGTCGCGGTTGCAGATCGCGCGCGAGACGGTGGAGGAGGTGCTGGCCGCGCCGTCTTCGCCGGTGCCGGATGCGGACACCGCGGGCGGGGATGCCGGTGGCGGGGTTGCTGCGGCGCTGGTGAAGGCCGAGGCAGAGCTGGATGTGACGGTGATGTCGCCGGAGTACCGGGAGATCATCGCCTTGTTCGCGACTTCGGGGGCGGCGATGCGCTGCAAGGAGGTGTGCGAGCACCTGGGTCTGGGGACCGAGCCGCGGCATGTCGAGGGGATGCGCTCGAAGCTGAAGAGGCTCGTGGAGCGCGGGATCCTGGCCGAACCTTCGTCCGGGCTGTTCAAGGCCGACGGCAGGAAGCAGGGGTGGTGAGCGCGGTGGGGCCGGCCCGGGGCGCGCTCGCGGAGTGTGAGGATGCTTTCGCCGCCTCGGCTGGGTTGTTCGCCGCGGTCACCGCGGAGTTGGCGGCCCCCAAGGCGGCGGTGATGACGCACACGCAGTTGGAGGATCTGCTGGGAGCGCGGATGCGCGAGGTCACCCGGCAGTTGTTCCAGGACCACCTGACCCTGCGGGCCAGGGACGAGGCGCGTCGTGAGGAGGTCGTGGACGCCGAAGGCCGCGAGCGCACCCGGATCGAGCGGGGCCGGCACCGCACCCTGGCCACGGTGTTCGGCAAGGTCACGGTGGTCCGGATCGCCTACCGCGGCACCGGCGTGGCGGACCTGCACCCGGCCGACGCGGTGCTGAACCTTCCGGACGGAATGCACTCGCACGGGCTGGCCAGGCTCGCCGCGATCGAGTCCGCACGCGGCAGCTTCGCCGACGCCTGCGAGCGGATCAACGCCCACACCGGCGCCGGCATCGGGCACCGGCAGATCCAGGAACTCGCTGTCGGCGCCGCAGTGGACATCGACGCGTTCTACGATGCTCTCGTGCCGGCCCCCTGCACCGACGCCACACCGCTGATCTTGTCGGTGGACGGCAAGGGCGTGGTGATAAGGCCCGAGGCGCTGCGCGAGGACACCGCGAAGGCCGCGGCGGCCAAGGGCGGCAACGCGATGAAGACCCGGCTCGCGTCCGGGGAGAAACACGGCAGGAAACGGATGGCCACCCTGGGAGCCGTCTACGACGCCGAACCCGCTGCGCGCACGGTGGACGACATCATCGCCGACCCCGACCGGCAAGACGACGCCGCCCACGGCCCAGCACCCGAGCGCCACCAGGGGCCGAAGGCCCGGTCGAAGTGGTTGTGCGGCTCGGTGAACGACACCGCCGCGCAGGTGGTGGCCGCCGTGTTCGACCAAGCCGAGCACCGCGACCCAGGCCACCGCCGTCCCTGGGTCGTCCTGGTCGACGGCGCCCGCCATCAGATCGACCTCATCAAGGCCGAAGCACTACAGCGCGGTGCGGACATCCACATCATCATCGACCTGATCCACGTGCTCGAATATCTATGGCGAGCGGCCTGGTGCCTGCACGAGGCCGGCGATACCTCCGCCGAGAGCTGGGTCGCCCGTCATGCCCGCGTCCTGCTGGGCGGCGGCGTGCAGCAGACCGCCGCCGCACTCGAGGCAGCCGCCCGCGCCGCCGGACTGCATGGCGCCAAGCGCAAGGGCATCGACGAGGCCGTGAACTACCTGACCGGCAAGGCCGGGTACCTGCGCTACGACACCGCCCTTGAGCGCCGCTGGCCGATCGCCACCGGGATCATCGAGGGAGCATGCCGGCACCTGGTCAAAGACCGCCTGGACATCACCGGCGCCCGCTGGGGCCTGTCCGGAGCTGAAGCCGTACTCAAGCTGCGTGCCGTCCGCGCCAACGGCGACTTCGACGCCTACTGGGTCTGGCACCAGCAGCAGGAGTTCAACCGCAACCACCAGGCCCGCTACCGCGACCAGGTCATACCCACCGCCTGATCGACGACACCCTCATTGGATCTGCACCCAGAGCGGTTCTTCGTCATCCTCCGCCCTGCCGACCAGCAGCAGGGCTACTCCCCGAGCCCGCGCTCCCCGGCGGCCGCCCTCGTGCAGAAGGGCAGGGTCAGGAGCAGCGCGAAGAGTGGCTCTTCATCGACTCTGAAGGGCACGGCGGGCCAGGACGCTGCGGCCGCTGCTGTCATCGTCGCCTCGACAAACCGGCGGATAGCACACCGCGCGAACGGATCGGCGTCGCCGTCGTGGTCGCGTCGTGAGGGGGAGCCCGTCGGGGCGAGGACCCTCGTCCTCGCCCGCCCCAGGGTGTCGACCGTGAAGGTCTACGCGCTTGTGCCGCCACCGGTGACCTGCTTGGTCAGGCTGCTGTCGTTCGTGAAGCCGTGGTGGACCGTTCGGCCCGGTCGCCGGTGTGGGTGCGCGCTACTGCTTGCCCGGGTTGCGGTCGGGTTGTGCAGAGATCTTGTGAAATAGATCACGTGTACATGTCACAGGAAGGGGTTAGGGCTCCTGTGTTGCGTTCTGTCACGCCAGTTAGGGAAGGGGCGGCAGAGGCGGGGGAAGCGGGTCATCAGCCGAGGAGGGGCTTGTGCGCAACCGCGCGCGGATAGTCTGTTTGATCGTCACCATGACGGTAATGGTGGCGCTGGTGTGCGGCGTCGCCCTGCGGGCCACAACGTCACCACCAGGTTCCGGCAGTTCGAGCGCCGGAGTTCCGATCGCCAAGCAGAAATCCGAGCCGCTCAAGCCGGTCACCGCGATGACGGCCAGACAGCGCCGCTTGCAGGTGAAGCAGGACGATGAACTCGCGGTCCTCCGGCCGGAACTGCGCAACGCCAAGCGCGTACGCAAGGCGGCTCAGACGGCAGCGAAGAGCACCACTGGGAAGGGGAAGAGCGCCGGCACGGGGGCAGCGTCCGTCCCCAGTCCGCGGTCAGCGGATGAAGCGGCTGTCGCAGCCACGGCAGGCGACGCAGGCTTCGAGGGTGCGCTGTGGGGGTCCACCTACATCGTGGCCGATGAGTCCCAGCTTGATCCCGCAGGTGTTGTCACGAATCTCCCTTCCAACCCTCCGGTCAGTGCGCAGCTTTACCCCAATTACTCGCCTGGCCAGACCACCTGGTATGTGGAGGCCAACTGGAGCCAGAGCGCGGCGCCGCGCATGTTGCGCATCGATCTATACCGTGCCTCGGACAACAAGCTGGTCGCGACGCGTCTGACCAGTTCCGACGCGACGAGGAGTGCTGAGACGACCAGCCTTTGCCTCGGGTGGAGTCTCGGCAGCAGCGCCCCGAAGACCTGCGTGTGGTCTCTGAAGGACGGGGTGCTCGACGGGACCGCCGGTACGGCGTACTACGCGAAGCTCTCCTTCGCCACGCAGATGACGAACCATTTCTACAAGGTTCCTGATCAGGCACAGTTGACGTACCGCGAGTACTACCTGCCCACCGCGTGGACCACCGCCGTCACCTCTCCGGCGGGGCCGGCGGTGTACACGGCCGGTATCGACGAGGGATTGTCGGGCTGGTGCACCTGCTTCTACCAGACGAACATCGCCGACCCGGTCAACACCGCCACCGGAGCGGTCAGCGAGACCGTGACGGATGCCGTCGTGCCCGGCAAGGGGCGGCCGCTGAGCCTGTCACGTTCCTATTCCTCCACCGCGACCGATACCGGCGGCTTGCTCGGGAGAGGGTGGAGACTGGCCTTCGAGTCACATCTGGATGTGGGCTCCGACGCCGTCACCCTCACCGATGCCGACGGGGCGAGCGTCGCCTTCGCCAAGGACAGTAGCGGCGCCTACAAGGCGCCCGCACCCGTCCGCTACGAGCTCACCACGACCAGCAATGGCTACCGGGTGACCGGCGCTGATCATACGAGCAGGGACTTCGACGCTACGGGTCAGCTGAGCCGGTGGTCCGACGGGGCAGGGGAAGGGTTGTCCTTCGGCTACGCCGACGGCAGGCTGTCGACCATCACCGATGCGGCCGGACGGGTCAGCACACTCGATGTCGACGCGGCGACGGGACGTCTTGCCTCCATCTCGCTCGCCGACGGCCGCAGCGTGCGCTACGGATACACCGACGGGCAGCTCTCCGCGGTGACCGGCACCGACGGCGGTGTCACCGGCTACACCTACACCGACGGCCGCCTCGCCACAGTGGTGGACCCCAAGGGGAACACCGTTACCCAGAACACCTATGACTCGTCGACAGGGCGCATCAAGGAACAGGTCGACGCCTCCGGCGGCACCTACAAGTTCACCTGGACCCCGACCGCGGACGCCCCCGCCGGGTCGGGCGAGTCCGACATGACCGACCCTGCGGGCGGTATCTGGACGGACGTCTACCAGGCGGGCGTCCTGCTGCGTTCCTACCGTCCGGAAGGCGGCGAAGCACAGCGCAGCTACGACCAGGTCCTCAACGTCACCTCCGAATACGACAGCAACTTCAACAAGACGGTGCGCACCTTCGACGCCCGGGGCAACATCGCCACCGAGCAGCGGGGCGGTGCCACCCAGTCCTACGACTTCGACGGTCTGGACCGGCTCACGACCTACACCAACGGCCGTGGTTTCACGACCACTTACGAGTACGAGGGCGACACCGACCGGCTCAAGACCGTCCAGGGCCCCGGGGGCACCACGACATACACCTACACCGCGGACGGGCAGGTCGAGACGGCCACCGCCCCCGGCGGCGGAGTCACCCGCTATGCCTACGACTCCGACGGTCTGTTGTCCGCCCTGACCGATCCGGACAACGGCAAGACGACCTACACCTACGACGCTGCGGGGCGCCTGAAGAGCACGACCGATCCCCGCGGCAACGTCGAGGGCGCCGACCCGAAGGCGTACACGACTCACTACGGCTACGACGACGCCGGCCGGCTGTGGAAGGTCACCGATCCGGACGACCACACCACCACCTACACCTACGACGACAACGGCAACGTCAAAACCGTCACCGACGCCCTCGACCGCGTCACAAAGTATGAGTACAACCCGGCGAACCAGCTGACCAAGGTCACCGACCCGGACGGCAAATCCTCGACGCAGGAATACGACGACCGAGGCAACCTCACAGCGCAGACCGACGAGACCGGACGCCGTACGACCTACGGTTACGACGGCGCCGGACGCCTCGCCTCCACCACCACACCCCGCGGCCATGTCGAAGGCGCCGACCCGAAGGCGTACACGACGACCTACGGCTACGACGACAACGGAAACCTCACCGACACCGTCGATCCCTTCGGCTCCCTCACCACCACCGAGTACGACGCCCTCAACCGGCCATACCAGGTGACGGACGCCATGAAGCATGTCACCAAGACGGAATACGACGAGGACGGCAACGTCACCAAGGTCACCGACCCGCGCGGCAAGGCCACCACCTACACCTACACCGACGACGACCTACTCAAGACGCAGACCGATCCCCGGGGCAAGACCACCCACTACGACTACGACACCGCGCGCAACCGGTCGAGCATGACCACACCGTCCGGCAGCACGACGAGCTGGGTGTACGACGACGCCGGCCGGATGAGCACGTCGACCGACCCGCGGGGCAACGTCGAGGGCGCCGATCCGGAGCAGTACACCACCCACTACGACTACGACGCGGCAGGCAACCTCACCAAGGTCACCGACCCGCTGGGACACGAGGAGACCTACGGCTACGACGCCCTCGGCCGGCAGAACCTGACCACGGACGCACGGAAGAAGTCGACCAGCACGGCATACGACGCGATCGGCCGCATCAAGTCGGTCACCGCCCCCGACGGCGGCGCGACCTCCTACACGTACGACACCGCGGGCAACGTCGCCACACGCATCGACGACAACCAGCACACCACGCACTACACCTACGACGAGGCCCACCGGCTGAAGTCGGTCACCGACCCACTGAACCGAACCGTCTCCTACGACTACGACGCCGACGGCAACCAGAAGACCGTCACCAACGCGCGGGGCGTGACCGCCACCAACGCCTACGACGCCCTCGGTAAGCCCACGTCGACAACGTACTCGGACGACACCCCCGACGTGAGCATCGTCTACGACGCCGCCGGTAACCGCCGCCAGATCACCGACGGCACCGGAACCCGCACCCTCACCTACGACGAGAACGACCAGCTCAAGACCGTCTCCGTCCCCGGCAGCAGCAGCGGCTTCACCTACACCTACGACGACGCCGGCGACCTCGAAAGCCGCACCCTGCCCGACGGCCTGAAGACCACCCACACCTACGACGACGACGGCCGCCGCCACACCGACACGACCGGCGGCGCGACCATCACCTACGGGTACGACGCGGCCGGCAACCTGACCACGACCACGCTGCCTTCCGCCAACGGCTACACCGACACCCGCACCTACGACCGTACCGGCCGCCTGGCCTCGCTCACCACCGCCAACGGCGACAGCACCCTCGCCTCCTGGACAGTCCAGCGCAACGCCACGGGCCAGCCCACCCAGCTCGACCGCGTCCACGACGGCCACGCCCAGCCACCGCAGCACTACGGCTACGACGACGTCGGCAGACTCACCTCCTGGTGCACCTCCGCCACCGGAACCACCGACTGCCCCTCCGGTTCCCCTGTCGTCACATACAGCTACGACAAGGTCGGCAACCGCACCGCCATGGAGAAGGGCGGCAAGACCACCACCTACTCCTACGACGCGGCCGACGAACTCACCAAAGCCGTCACCGGCACCTCGACCACCAACTACACCTACGACGCCGACGGCAACCAAACAGTCGACAGCTACGGCCAGACCCTCGCCTACGACGCCACCAATCACCTCACATCCAGCGGCTCCCAGACCTTCGCCTACGACGCCGACGGCAACCGCGTCAAGGAGACCCACACCGGCCACACGTGGGCGTTCGCCTGGGACATCAACAACCCCCTGCCGCTGCTGGCAACCGAATCCAGTGACACCGGAAGCGGACCCAGCGACCACACCTACAACGAACTCGGCCAGATCGAGTACACCACCCAGCCCCAAGGGCAGTTCTACTACCACCACGACCTGAACGGCTCCATCACCGACCTCACCGACACCAGCGGCCAGGACGTCGACCACCACGACTACACGGCATTCGGTGAAACCACAGCCCTAGGCTGGGACTCCTCCGAGCCCCTCCCCGGCACACCGCAAAACGCCTTCGGCTACACCGGCGAATTCACCGACCAGAAGATCGCCACCAACCGAGACGGCGACACCACGGTCAAAGCCACCAGCATCAACCTCCGCGCCCGCAACTACGACCCCACCACCGGACGCCTCACCAGCCGCGACCCCCTCACACCCGCCCAGGACACCCCCTACCAGTCCGCCTACGCCTACGCCGACAACGACCCCACATACCGCACCGACCCCAGCGGCATGTGCAGCATCACCACCCAGCTCAAAGACGTCTTCACCGGAAACTTCGGCTGGAACAACAACTGCGCCAAGGAAGACCGCGACACCGCCACGAAGCCACCGGCCGTCCAGGCCGCCAAGAACTTCTCCGACACCGCCACCCGAGGCCTGATCAACACCACCGGCCAAGCCGGCCTCGGCCTCCTCGACGGCCTGACTTTCGGCAGCTTCAGCTACCTCAGCGGCGCCCAGATCACCTGCCCCACCGCGTACAACGTGGGTTTGTACGCAAGCATGGTGCCCTTCCCCATCGAAGGCGGGGGCAAGCGCCTCGCAGCCGAGGGCGCCGGGGCGTTGGCCAGACGTGGCCTTTGGCAACTCACTGCCGAAGGCGCCTCGAAGATCATGAAGGGCGGGCCTTTCAAGACCACATTCTACAAGAGTGCATCGGACCAGACTTGGTGGACCGTCGACGCCACGGGGCACGGGGAGTCGGCCTTCAAGGTGTACAGAGAGACCAAGAAGGGCCTGGAGTGGATCTTCGATGCAGATCGATACGGTGACCGCATGCTCAACAAGTGGAAGGGCGAGACCGGCCGCTTCATCCCATGGAGCAAGTTGAGGGGGGTAGGAAAATGATCGAGTCAGCGGAGGAGTTCATCAGACTCCGCCTCAGCGATGACCCCGACGAATACAACAAGGCAAGCACAGAACCGGCTTCCCCTGAAGTGTGGACCGAAGTGGTCCAGCAGCATCCGGAAGCCCGGTTCTGGGTTGCGCACAACAAGACGGTCCCTGTGGAGATCCTTCGGCTGCTCGCAGCTGACCCTGACCCCAGGGTCAGGTACGTAGTGGCCACCAAACGTAAGTTGCCCCCCGACGTCCTGACGGACTTGGCAGCCGATCCGGATGAATCGATCAGGTTGACCGTCGCCCGCCACAAGAGGACTCCGCTGCCGGTACTGGAGCGGCTCCAGTCGGACACATGGGACCAAGTCCGAGAAGTTGCTCGCGACCGGATCCAGAAAGCCACTGATCGCAGAAAATCTTCGTAGAGCGGAGGCAGACCAAAACGTCGAACCGGGAGAACGGCGGGTCCGACGATCATGGGAGAGACATCAAGTGACTGATACCGCCGCGGAGTTGGCCTCGATCCTTCAGCCGTCTTTCGGCTGTGATCGTCTCGGCGGTTCGCCCGTAATGTCCTCGGTGCCGGTGAGGCGGGCCGTCGCATGACGCTGCGGGGACGCCGGCTTCCACGGGGCCGGGCCTGCGGTGCTCCTCCTTTCTGGGGCTCGTCGGGATGGGTGCCCGGCGGTCAGGTGACGGCCGGAAGTGCGGTGAGTCGCCGCCAGGCCAGGGTGAATGCCCTGGCCCAAGGCCAAGTGGTCTCGATCCGCAGCCACCGGCGGCGGGCGTGTCTCACGAGGCGGGCGGGCAGGTGGTAGAGGCGGAAGCGCATGGTGTCCGGCTCGGCTGCGCCGTCGTCCACCCGTAAGGGGCACGCTGCCGCCGATGGAGAACGGGCCGGGAAGCGGGATGCGCCAGCGTAGCCGCATCGTGTCTTCCTTAATCGCGACGCAGAGGGTTGGCGGCGGCCTGTTCTCAGGACAGCTCGTCGGTGCCCAGTGTCATGGTCAGGGTTTTCGAGCCGACGGTGATCTGCATGATGCCCCAGCAGTTGGAGTTCGGGTCGTCCGCCGCCGGGTCGCCTTCACAGGCGTTGTCCTCGTACTCCTTCTGCGCGGCGCGCATCTTGGCGATTTGCTTGGTGCTGGTCGGGTACGTGGCGGCGCCTCCGTTGGCGTCGATGTCCTTCTGGAGGTCGTCGACGACGGTCATGATCGCGCCGAGGTCGTCGGAGCAGGCGACGCTGCTCGGCGACTGGCAGTCTTCGACTGAGCCGTCGGAGACGGCGTCGAGTTTGTCGGTGTAGGTGTCGGCCAGCTTCTTCGGCTTGGAGGCCGCGGCGGAGGCCTTGGCGGTCGTTGAGTGCTTCGCGGGCTGGGCGTCCGGGTTGCTGTCGGAGCAGCCGGCCAGCGTGCCGACGAATAGCAGGGCAGCCGCGAGCGCGGGAATGGTGCGGTGCATGGTCCCCCCCCCCATGACGTGATCGTGGCTGGATGGTACGGAGTTACTCAAGAGTTGGACCCGAGCTAGCTGGGCCGTCAGGCGTGCGGGTCGTAGCGGCGGGCGGCGGCCCTTTGCGGCGCACAGGGCGGTCTCGGCCTTGCTGATGACCACCTCGTGCTTGTGCCGATTGAGGTTGTCGGCGAGCTTGCGCCGCTTGTTCTGGATCTCCTCCGTGGACACGCCCGAGGGCAGGGCGACGTCGACCTCAACGCCGCAGCCTGCGATTTTGATCGGGGAGAGCATCGCGGCCGCCCACGTCGCCCATGTCCTCAATCGCCTTGCGCAGGGCGGCGATTCCCAGGTCGCGGAAGGTCACGACGACGGGCGGAGTCATCGGGCCGCCCATGTCGCGGTCCTTGACGGGCGGCGGCCACTGCGGGCGGTGTGCCAATGTCGGCCGACGGCCCACACGGCGGCCAGTCCGATCACGGGGCGGCCATCAGGAACGGGTCGCAGATTACGCCTTCGAGGAACGCCAGCCCGCGCACAGATCGACGACGGATTCCAGCGGGGTGAGGACGTCGGCCGACTGCCCGGTACCCCAGGCGAGCATGACGCCCGCGAACAGCAGCAGACCGGTCCCCGATGCGGCTGCCGACCCCTGGGCTTTGGGCAGGCTGAGCTGAGGAGCGCCTGAATGGCGTCCATACGGCGCCGGTGCCGGGCCATGCGGAAGGCGTGGCCGCGGGCTTCCCACTTCTCGACCTCCTCCAGCAGCCCGGCGGACCCGGCTGCGGCAACCTGCTGCGAGGGGCGCGGGACCTGCCGAACCCCCCAGCCCGCCATAGGAGTTGAGACGACGCGGGAGCTGAGCGAGCCGTAGGCCGGAGCCGGCCTCTACGGGGCGGGCGGGTGCCTCCACGGTGGAGAAAAAGGGATGACACTTGCGTTCGTTATAGGTATTATGGAACTCACTTGGATGGCTCCCGGGCACCGCCAGACCGTTCGTCTAATCGAGGAGTACCTCCATGAGCGGAGAGACCACCGCTGTCATCCGCGGCCGCGTGCGCGGCCTCGTCCAGCTGCGGCACACCGAACGCCGCACACCCGCCGCCCGGTTCACCGTGATGCAGGTGCCGCGCGAGTACGACCGCACCCGAGGACAGTGGCGCGACGGCGAACCGGTCCCCGTCATCTGCACCGTCACCGGGCCGCTGGCCCGGCACGCCGCCGAGTGCCTCACCGACGCCGTGCACGTGATCGCCACCGGGAACCTGGCCCTGCGCGCGGGCCTGCTCCACCTCGACTCCGCCCAGGTCGGCGTGGACCTCGCCCACCACGTCGCCTACATCGACGACACCCTGCCCGCCGTCCTCGCCGGACGCGCACCCGCCCCGGCACCGCGTGCAGCTGCGGCCCCCGAGCCCGCACCCCACGCCGAACCCCGTCCGGCCGCAGCGCCCGCCGCCACACCAGCTGACGACTGGTGGCAGTCGCCGCCGCGCCACTCCTGGGACGCGGTCACCGCGCCCAGCCGCAGCGGCCGCTGACCACGCCACCCGATCCCGCACAGCCCATCACGGCACCGGCATGCCTGCCGGCCGCCGCTGTTCACGGAGGTACACCGTGCCCAGCACCACCCTGTCCGAGCGCGCCGCCCGCGCCGCGCTCGCCGCCCACTTCCCGCCCCACCAGGTCGCCACCCATCTCGCCCATCACCCAGCCGAGGAGGTCTGGCACTACGGCGTCGACCATGACGCCAGCGGCCGCCTGGCCCAGTACAAGCCGCGCGAGGAACTCGCCAACGCCCAGCTGACGTGCCAGTTCGTCATCCCCTCGGACGACGCGTGGCCCGCCGCCCTGGCCGACCTCGACCCCAACCGCCCGCTCGGTCTGTGGGTGCGCGGACACGAGCAGCTGCCCCGGCTGACCGCCCGGGCCGTGACCGGCAACCGGGCCGCCACCGCCGAGGCCCTCATCCGCACGAAGGCCTTCGCCACCGCCGTCGCCGAGGCCCGGGCACACGGTCACCGCCACGCGGGCCTGCGGGCCAGGGGCCGCTGAAGGCAAGGGAGATCACGGCTCGGCTGGGCTTGGAGACAACGTCGGCGAAGGTCGAGGGGGTGCGCTCGAAGGCAAGGCGTCTGGCGGAGCGCGGGTGGCTCCTCCTGGAGACGTCGGGGGCGTTCAGCGTCGGCCGACGGCCCGTGGCCGTGCCAGGCGACGACTCATCCGCGTGACCATCGACCACTGGATCATCGCCTCGCTGCTGGCCGGCAACGTCTCGTAGTCCCGGGCCAGCCGGCGCGAATGCATCAGCCACGCGAACGTGCGCTCTGCCACCCACCGCCTGGGCAGCACCACGAACCCTGTCATGTCGTCGGTTCGCTTGACGATCTCCAAGGTCAGGGCGAGTTTGTCCCGACACCAGTCGACGAGGGAGCCGGTGTAGCCGCCGTCGGCCCACACGAGAGTGATGTCGCGGTGCAGGCGGCGCAGCCGCTGCAGCAAGCCCGTGGCGGCGTCCCGGTCGCCGATGTTCGCGGCGGTGACCGCGACGACCAGCAGCAGGCCGAGGCAGTCGGTCACGATGTGCCGCTTGCGGCCGCCCACTTTCTTCCCGCCGTCGTAGCCGCGTGAGACGGACGGCACCGAGGCCGCGGCCTTCACCGACTGCGCGTCGATGATCCCGGCCGTCGGCTCGGCCTCACGGCCCTCCCGCTCACGCACCCGACCGCGCAGCCGGTCGTGGAACTCGGCGATCAGCCCGTGCTCGCGCCATCGGCGGAAGAAGGCGTAAACCCGGGCCCAGCCGGGGAAGTCCGCGGGCATCGCCCGCCACGAGATCCCGCCCGCGACCAGGTAGCGGATCGCGTCCAGCAGCTGGCGGTGGCAGTAGCCCTCGGGCTGCCCGCCCCTGCCCTGGAGCCAGACCGGCACCGGCAGCAACGGCCGGATGGCCGCCCATTCCGCGTCCGTCATGTCGGAGGGATACCGGCGTTCCCGGTCCGGATGGTCGGCCGCGTTGCCGTACACGTGCGCGAGGCAATCACACGATGGAGCAGCCGAGTTGAACTGAACGGGTTCGGACGCGTACAACAACGACACCAGGGCCTCCCGGCACTGCTCGGTCAGATTCGCATCCCCGAGCTACCGAGAGGCCCTGTCTTCATGCGCGCACAACGGGAAGATCACCCCGGCGGGAAACCTGTTCGACCCGCACGTTCCATGATCGGTTGAGATACGGCTCCTAACAACAACCACCGGCGTCCTGCGAAGGAAAGTCGGGACTCGTCCCGGGGGCTTCCGGGCGACAGCTTCCGCGCGGACTGGCGCATCGCCGACCTGATCCGGCACGCCGAGCAGTGCGGGGCGCCCGACCCCGGCGTCGTCTGCCCGGACGACGGTCCGGAGTTCACCGCTCTCACGAAGCAGGTACGGGCGGCGCTGCAGAAGGAGCCCCGCAAGGAACCCGAACTGGCTCGCCACGGCGGCCGCGCCCTGTGCGACGGCTGCACCGTTCACAGCTGATGACCACCGTCTGCCGCGCCAGTCGAAGCCCGCGGCGCGGCAGGCGCCCTACAGTGGATGAGGAGATGACCATGGAGATGAACCCCACAGCCCTGCTGCTCGATCTCGCCGCCCAGGCCCAGAGCGTGAGCGACCCGGACACGCTGCGCGCCTTGCTGTCTGCGGGCCACCGGGCCTGGTGCGAGGGCGTCGCCGACGTCCGGGCCGGTGTTGACCGGGAGACCTCGAGCCTGTCCGACGCCGAACTCACCGAGCGGTGCGCCGCTGCGGGCGCGGCATGGGAGGAGGGGATGACGCGCGACGATGCGCTCTCCGCTCTCGCGTTCGTGACCTGGGACGCGGCGCCGGCCGCGATGGCCTGTACGGAGCTGGAGGAGCGTGCGGCGCGCTTCGGTGTGTGCCTGCTGGGTGAGGAAGTGCTGTAGGCAGATTTGGCGTCAGGCTGGACAGCAAACCGCCCCCTTTGGCATTATCGAACATGTCACACTCGTCCGAGTGCCGGCACCGCCGCGCTGACTCTTCCAAGGGGACCCGATGTCTTCCGCCGACCGGCTCGTGGACACCGCGCAGATCATGTCCGAGTTCGGCACGAGCAAGCCCCGGGTCAGCGAGTGGAGCAACACCCCGGACAGCGGTTTCCCCGCGGTCGCGCACACCGAGGGACGCAAGCGGTTCTGGCGCTACGACGAGGTCGCCGCGTTCTTTGCGCAGCGTGCCCCGAAGAAGCGCACGCTGCCGGCCTCGGTACTCGAGGCCGACCAGGACGAGCTGCTGACCAAGCGGGAAGTGGCCCAGCTTCTGGGGTACACCCGCACGTCGACCATCGACGCCTACTTCCGCGACCGGCCCGGGTACTTCCCGGAGGCCGACGAGGATGCCGACGGCCCGATGTGGCGCCGCGGCACGATCGTGGCCTGGGTCGCCAGCCGCCCCGGCAAGGGTCGGCGCAGCTCCGCTCCGGCGGCAGCGCGGCCTGAGGTGTCGGCGGACGGGGACCCCGAGGAGTTGCTCGGTACAGCCGAGGTTGCTGCGCTGCTCGGCTACGGCAGTCCGGCTTCCTTCTCCAGCGCCCTCTACCAGGGGCGCATCCCCGAACTGCCCGAGCCGGACGCCCTGGAGAAGGAAGAAGGAAGCCGCGGCCCGGGCCGCAAGAAGTGGCGGCGGGCGACAGTCGTCGCTGTCGCCCGCAAGCGTGGAGTGCTGCCGCCGGCCGACCAGGACGAGAACGAGGACCTGGTCGGCGCCGCCGAGGCAGCCAGAATCCTGGGATACGGCAACGCCGACAGCTTCATCAGCGCACTGGGGCATGGGCTCCTGCCCGACCTCGAGCAGCCCGACGGGTACGAGTACCGGCGCGGTAGCGGCGGCCGCCCCCGTCAGCAGCGCTGGAAACGCTCCCGCCTCGAGGACCTGGCAGCCCGCCGCTCCTCACCGTCCTGACTGCGGTACGCCGAAGCGCGCGTCGCAGGCGGGATACCGTAAGACCGCGGCCTCTGGTTTAAGGGATCGACGAACTCCCGGCGGGCCAGACGCCGCACGATGGCCGGTATGGAGAGGCCAGCCACCTCTCCCCCGCGAAGCCGCACGGCTTCGCGGAACCGGCCATCGCTACGGATCTCCTGCTACTTCTGCCTCAGCCGCTCGGGGAAGTACGTCCTGAGCGTGTTGAGAGACGCTCGTGCCCAGAGGACGCCGGCAACCGGCCCCAGGACGAGACCGATCGGCAAACCGATTACCCACGCCTCCCGCAGGTTGCCCATGCTCCGTCCGGGTCGAGTGCCGGCGCGAGCATCCACGGGGCAACGGAGGCGGCTAGGAGGCCGAGCACCCAGCCCACCGTGAACACAGTAGGAAGCCCGTCGTCACTGTGCGCGTGTCCTTTCGGAAGGGGGGCCGGGTCGAGCGGAGTCTGTCGGGCCGCTCTGGCATCGGCAGCAGAACCTGCCGTGACTGCGGTGGTTCCGGTGTCGGAGTCCGGCCAGCAGCCGGCGGAGCTCCGCCCAGACTTCGTACGCTTCGTAGCCGAACATCAGCTGGCATCCGCGGAGTTGATCGGAGGCAGCAGGCCGTTGCCGGGCCATAGGGGGGATCCTGCTTCCGCCCAGGCCAGGTGCCGGCCGACCTCGACGAGGACCTCGATCCGGTCGGCGGGCCCGTACGCCCGATGTGCCCCGGACGTGGGATCGACGGTGCGGATCTCGCTGTGCGGGCCGGCGCACACCAGAGCGCGGGCGATGTCCGGCAGGCCCAGGTTGAGGGCGTCGCAGTCGTGGTCGCGGATGAGCTGCAGCAGGTCTTCGGTGGCTGCCTCCCAGTCTCCGACCTCCGGCCAGTGCTCGCCTCCGTCGAGTTCGTGGGTGAGCGTGGACAGCGGCACGATCTCGCCGGGCCGGCGGTCGTGGACGAGGCGGTCGTGGATGCGGGCGCCGTCGGGCTGCCGTACGCGGGGGTGCAGCAGGGAGGCTGCGGCCACGACGGTGGTGTTGATCTCCTGGGCGCCGACCGGGTAGTAGGGCTCGTGCGCGAACAGGAGGTAGACGTCCAAGGTGGGGACAGTCGGGCCGGGTTCGGGCTGGGTCATGGGGAGGGTTTCCTTCTGCAGCTGTGGGTTCGGTGCGTGACGAGCTGCCGGATGGGTCGTCGGCCGGGGGCGAGGCGGGTACGGGCCCAGGGGCCGACCAGGGTCGGAGGCCTGGTTCTCGCCGGCTGTGCTGTCCTCTGCGGTGCGCTTGAGGATCTGGGCGACCTGGTGAGCGAGTTGGAGCATCAGCCGTTCGCGTGCGATGAGGTCGGCTGAGGCCGGGCGGGTGTCCCGGGTCTGGAGCAGGCCTGCGGCGTCCCACAGCAAGCCCTGGCCGACCTCGGCCGAGCGGCGCAACTCGTAGCGTTCGCTGCCGACGGCGGCCTGGACGAGAGAGGTCTGCAGGACGGCGAGGCGTTGGAGGTAGCGGCAGGCGACGTCGCCTTCGACCATGCGGACGTGTTCGCGGGCCCGGGCATCCAGCCGGTCCGGGAGGTGCTCGGCGATTAGCGGGGCAAGGAGTATCGCCGGCAGGGCGACGTCGAGGGGGACTCCGCGGCGGAGGGCGAACAGGCCGGCGAGCAGGCTGATGAGGGCGATGGCAGCAGCGGCGAACCGCAGCGATCCGGGAACGGTGTCCACGGCGATGCGCTGGGCGGGGCGCCGGGTGAGCCAGCGCAGGGCCAGGCGCTGCAAGCGCGTCGCGGCCGGGGTGAGCACCCCGATCTGGTGAGGGATCTCGGGCGGGCTGCCGTCGCCGGGGACGGTCCAGGCGAGCCATCCCCAGGGGGTGCGTTCGTGGACGAGTACGGGCTCGCAGGCGGCCGAGCAGGTGTGGTCGCGGACGTGGCCGGTCCGCAGGGCGCGGGAGCGTTCCTTCTCCCACCGCCCCGGATCACGGGTGAAGGGGCGCTCGTGGTGCGCGGCCGCGGTCGGCGGCGGTGTGTGGAGGGTGTCCGTCACGAGGTGCTTCCTTCCAGGTGGTGGTCTGTCAGGGCGGAGGCGCACGTGGTGCAGCGGCCGTCGCTGTCGGGGTGGGCGCGGCGGGGTGTGGGGCCCGGGCAAGTGCGGCAGAGCGGCCAGCCGAGGCAGGCCGGGCAGAGGTCCTCGCCGGGGGCAGTTCCGGGAACGCCGCAGCCGGCGCATTCGACGAGCGGCCGGTAGGTCAGTGCCTCGGCCACCGTGCGGGCCCGAGGCACTGTGGATGACCGCTCGGCCCAAGGCCAGGCAGGCGACTCGTCCTCCACGGCGTCACCGCGGTAGTGAGGGCGATCCAGCATGGCGGGCGGCGGGTAGGCCTGAGCAGCCCGCAGGCGGGCGGCGATGATCGCGCCGACCGAGGTGCGCACCGGCTGCGGCAACGGCCGGTCGGCGATGACGTGGCGTAGCTGCTCGCTGCTCCAGCCGGCCTCCAGCATCACCGTGGCCACGCGGCCCTGATCGGTCAGCACCTTCCCGGTGAGCAGGAGTTCCGGGCGGCTCGCTCCGATCTCAAGCAGAAGCTGGACCCCCGGGTGCATCTCTTCGGCCGGGAGCGCAGCCGACGGGGACCCCGGTGCATCCGGACGGTCCGTTCCTTCCGGCGTGCGCGCGAGATCGCTCCGGTCGCACGGAGGGACGGTGCTGGTGTTCTGCTTGTTCGTCTTCTTTCTGTTGGTGTTCTTAGTGGGGCGATTAACCGACGTCGGGCTATCCACCAGTGGAAAACCCGACATCGGTTGCGACCTGCTGTTTTGCAGGCTGGGCAGGTCGGTGATGAAGTATGCGGCGGCACCTAGGGTGCCGTCCGGATTGCGCTGGCGGTGCCGCAGCAGGAAGCCGTGCTCCTCCAGCTCCTTGAGCCCGCTCTTCACAGCGGCTTCGCCCTCGCGGCCACGGCGCGCCAGGTCGGTGACCGTCATCCGCCAGCCGTCCCGATGAGTGCTGATGAGGCCGAAGATGCCCTTCGCCTTGAACGAAAGGCGGGCGTCGCGGAACAGGCCGTTGGCGACCTGGGTGAACTGGTCTCCTCCCATCACGCCACGGCGGATCCCTGCTCCGAACCCGTGCGCTATCTCGTCAGCCACGGTGGCGGTACTCAGGTTGAATCGGTGATGTCCGGGCTGTGGTGACGGGTCGTGATCCCTGCGGTACGACGTCTTCATGCGGTATGCGCAAGGGGGCGGG
>NZ_JBIWOE010000068.1:8721-33246 GCF_044767585.1 Streptomyces sp. NPDC101225 | reverse complement strand
ACCAAAGATGAGCGGCCTCAAGACCCCCGAATAGCCGCTGAGCTGGGAAAACGCACTCCGGAGCCGTGGGCAAACGGCCCCGGAGCCTCCTCATGCCCATCGCTCCAGGTCAGCCCCCAGATCCGCTGCGGCCGTATGCCCACCAACTGTCGAACCCGGGCTTCGACGCGGTCCGCCAAAAGACCTGGAAAATCCAGACGATGCGCGGGTACGAAGTGCTGGACTACGACATCGCGCAGCAGATGTGTGTCGATCCGCGGCTCGACAGCATTGGCCCGGACTGTTACCGCAACCTCGGCGCCTCGGAACAGGTCATGTGGTACGCCACCCAGGCGTCGTTGCCTATGTTCGTTGGCGAGCGCCACGACCGGATCCGCCGGGCCCTGCAGCGCGGGTTCACCCGCCGTCGCATCGACTCGCTGCGGCCGCAGATGCGTTCTGTCGCGACCAGGCTCATTGACGCCTTTGCCGATCGGGATCCGTTCGACCTCCTCGCCGACTTCAGCACCATCTGCCCCCTTGAGGTGCTCAGCGCGCTGGTGGGCGTACCGGCACAGGACGTCGACCGGTTCGGAGCGTGGACGATCGATCTCGGGCTGCTCGCGCGATTCCCGCTCGAACCACACATGGCGCGCATCGATGCCGCGATTACGGGCCTGTGCGCAAACCCCGCGAACTCGTCGGACGCCGCCATCGACAGCCGGGCGAGGGCTTCGTCAGCACCCTGATCGCGGCCCAGAAGCAGACGGGACGACTGACCGGGGACGAACTCCACGGCGCACTGCTCAAACTTCGCTTTGCCGGGAAGGACACCACGTGCTACCAGTGAGCGGTGTGCATCGTAAAGTCACAGGTCACAGGTCTGGCTTGAATGGCGAGTTGGGTACTCGTGCCGGTCGGCGGCCGATGGCCATGGCGTAGATCGTCGGCCAGGGCAGCGCTTCACGCACCCATACCTGAACCGGCCGCTCCCCGGCTCGCTCACCGTGACGTACGCCACGCGGAAAGCCTTCACTTGTAATGAGCATGTTAATTGGTAGCGTTTCGGTCGCACAGTGTTACCAGATCATCTCGTTGTGAAGGGAAAACTGTGAGACCCGTTTTCAGAACGACCCTGATAGCCCTGGTCCTTGCGTTACTTCCCGCGCAAGCGATCGCCGCAACATCGCAGTCCCAAGCCCCATCCAGCCAAACCTCTTCAACGGCGAGCACGCCCGAGCCGAAACCGAAGAAGGCCGAGCTGCCCGACTCTCGCCTCGCGGGGGCCGGCGTCACCACCACCTGCGCCAAGGTGCGGTCCGAAGTCGCCGCACGGGCGGCCAAGGGCGAGAAGAACGTCACCTGCGTCAAGCCCGGCCCTGAGCAGAAGCTCTCCGCCCCGCAGGCCACGTTGCTCGCCGACCGAACCCCCGTCCCCCTGCCGGACTGGTGCTACGACGTGTCGAACGGCGACGGCGCCTGGTGGTACACACGTTCCGAGGCGTGCGCCATCGGCTCCTGGATCGTCGACGTCATCGAGGTGCCCAGCGGCGAACTGGTCGGACAGATCTACTACTTGCAGGCCGATCTCATCTACACCAATGCCACCCTGCCGAACTGGGGCCACCAGTTGGCCATCAGCATGGTCGACGGCTGGGGTCTGATCAGCGGCACCACGGTCAGCGGCGACGCTACCTGCAACGGAGCCTGCACCCTTCCGGCCTCCGACATCGACTTCCCGGCCCAGGCCGTGACCCCCACCAGCGTCCCCTACGGTGACGCACTGCCCACCACCACGGTCTCCGCAGCGGGAGCCACCGGCACTGCGAAGACCACGATGTACTACGAGTTCAGCAACCCTGCGTGGACCAACAGCACCCCGCTGACCGGTTCCACCCCGCCGGTGGACGTCCGCTGCGACAACGCCACTCCCGGGGTCACCTCGATCGGCTGTGTCTTCAAGGACTACGAGCCGGTCAACGTCGTCAGCCTCAGCGGCTCCTACCCGAACTACGCACGCCACATCCGGGACGCTCAGGCGTCCGGGCTGCCCGGCGCCTATCCGAACGGCACCCCTCTGACCCGGCTGACCGATGCCGCGCTGCGTCAGAGCAACGGCGACACCGCCTGCCCGCAGGCGTCCAGCGGCGGCTACCCGCGGCCGACCGGATACAGCTGTGATGAGTATCCGTTCCGCTCGACCTGGCAGGGCGCCTTCACCAGCGCGACACCGCCCAACCCGGGCAGGACGTTCGACTGGTGCCAGATCAGCGCGCTCCCTCAGGGCGTCACCGGCCCGAACGGCTGGAGTGCCTGCATGATCCCCGCGACGGAGAACTCCAACGCCGGTCTCCTGGACCTGCGGGTCTTCTACAACGACAACCGGGTCATTGAGAAGGATCCGTTCTTCGTCTGGATCGTCGACTGACAATCCGTAGCATGGCCGCATGACTGAGCCAGCGCCCACGACGGCTTCCAGCCCGGTCCACGTCGACTACCACGCGTTCGAGCTCACGGACTCCGACGAGCGTGTGCCCATGGGTTTCGACACCTCGAACGGACTGGTCTTCTCCCGACCCGGGCACGCCGTCATCTGCACCGGCATCAACAGCGGCCCGGTCAACGTCAGCATCCAGTTGCGCCGGTCTCCGCCCGAGCGGGCGGAGACCGGCGCCTGGGACGAAGTCGTCGACCACAGCGTTGAAACACGCACAGGCCGCTTGCGTGTCACGTGCGTGATGGACGATCCGCCGGAACTCCCCGCGCTGACACCGTTCGGGCCGGGCTCGTACCGCATTCGGGTGCACGCCCGAGGCCGCGACACCGCGCCCGACGGCCACGTCGTCGATCCCGTCGAGGACTATCTGCTCGTCGTGTGGCCCGACGAGCTTCGCCCCGATGAGGTCCACAAGCAGACCGACCGCTACGGCGCTCAACTACGCGGCCAGCCCGGCAGGCCGGCACCCCCGAAGGAACCCGTCACAGACACCGAATCCGAACGGCAACGCCTCATGCGGGCCCGGCTCAAGCGACGCAGTTCTCAGTGAGCGGTCTGCATCGTGAAGTGGCAGGTCACGGGTCTGGCGTGAATGGCGAGTTGGGTACTCGTGCCGGTTGACGGCCGATGACCATCGCGTAGATCTTCGGGCAGGTCCGGCTCCGGCGGGATGCCGGGTTCGGCTGCGCCGACGACCGGCCCCCGCCTACGATCCGTCAGCAGGTCGGCACGCCGTGAGAACGCGGGAGGGTGCGGGGGATGCAGGAGCGGCAGTGGATCACCGCCCGCCGAAGTGAACTGGACGCTCTCGCCAAGGAGTTGGCCAAGCAGCTCCAGGAGGTCCAGACCGAGCTGGATGAACTGGCGATCGCGGAGCGGGTGCTGAACCGCCTGGCCGAGCAGGCCCGGGCCGACGCCGGGGCTGCTGCTGCAGTACCGGTGAAGGTGGCCGGGCGGGCAGTCCTGCTCATCCCGCATCGCAGCGACGCGGCCGACGAGGGCGCGATGCCCGCCGACTACCGCAAGATCCTGGCGATCATGCGGGAGGCCGACGGGCCGGTGCAGGTCCGGGTGGTCGGCGAGCGGCTGGGGCTGGACACCTCGGTGCGCGGCAAGCTGGAACCTCTGCGGGCGAAGATGACCAAGCTCGCCGACCGCGGCTGGCTGCACAAACGCCCTGACGGGCAGTTCACCACACGTCCATAACTGCACGGGGCAGGGGTGTAACTGACAGGCCCCCGACGGCAGTTGAGTTTGGTGTGACGAAAAACAACAGTTCCGTCGAGGGCCCTGACGGCCTTGTCTACACCGCCCGCCTGCCGCTGTCGATGCCACCCTGAACCATCTCGCCAACCTGATACGCGGCCACCTGAAGAAGATCGGCTCACGGTGGCGTGCACTGCCCGCGGGGAAGATCGCCACCATCGTCCTGGCGGTGCTGCGCTGTGACCAGCGGCCCGGTGACCTGGCCGGCGGCAACGGAGTGCACCGCACCACCGTGAGTCGCTGGGTGAGGGAGGTCGTGGGCCTGCTGGCCGCCCGCGCCCCGCGCCTGGACCGCGCGCTGAAGAAAATCGCCCGAACGGGTGGCGGAATCGTACTGCTGGACGGCTCCCTGATACGCACCCGGCGGCGCACCGGAACAGCGAACCGGAAGAACTACTCCGGCAAGAACAAATGCCACGGCCTGCTCGTGATCGCCCTCACCGACGATCGGGGCCGACTGCTGTGGGTCTCGGCGGCCCGCCCCGGGCGCACCTCGGAGATCACCGCCTGCCGGCACGACAAGCTCACCCGGAAACTGCGGGAAGCCGGGCTGGGAGCCATCGCCGACCTGGGATTCGTCGGCCTCGACGACAGTGATCCCGGCGCCGATCCGGCGGTGATCACCGGTTACAAGGCGGCCCGGAACCGGCCCCTGACGCGAGGCCAGAAGCTGTCCAACACGGCACTGGCGGCCGTCCGGGCACCCGTCGAGCACGGTTTCGCCCACCTCAAGAACTGGCGCGTCCTCGGCAAGGTGCGCACCGACCCCGCCTGGGCGACCGCCCTGGTCCGGGCCCTGCTGGTCCTCACGAACCGCGAAGTCGCCCGATGACCGACGATCTTCACCGAAGTCACCTGCCAGCGACCAGCACGAGCACCCCGATGCCCACGCACACCACCCCCGTGACCGGCAACTTCAGCTTGCACACCGCTCAGTTCGGCTGGGTGGTCCAATTGCTCCTCCAGCATGAGGAGTGGGAGCAGTTGGACACCACTCCGGACCGCGTTCCTTGCGCGATCGAAGAGGCGGTGCGCCTCGAGCCGACCCTGCACATCCTGCTTCGCAAGGTCGTCACCGACGTTGAGCACCGCGGCCTCGTGCTGCCGGCCGGAAACCTGATGGCGGTGAACACCTATTGGGGCTCCGTTAGGTCTGCCTGGATCTTGGAGGTGTGGGTGGCCTGGCGGGTAGGGCTTGATGGCAGGTGCCGCAGACGCCGGTCCAGCACCTCAGGATGCCCTGGAGGACGTCGAGGATCTGGTAGAGGGTGAGGCCGGTGTAGGCACTTTTGGGGCCAGACGCTGCTCGGTGAGGAAGGCGTGGGCGGGCGGTCACGAGGGTGACGTGGTGGTGCCAGCCGGGCCAGCGGCTTCCTGGCCTGCAGTCGGGAGGAGATCCCGGTGGCGTCACCGGGTTCTCCTTGATGACCGGGATGGAGTGCCTGCCCCTGGCGAACCGGCAGGACCGGCCGATCGAGGCGCCTTCCTGCCGCGGACGCTGGCCACGATTCCGCGCGTGGCACGGGGAGGGGGGACCGGCATGCCGGTCCCCCCTCCCCGTGCCCGCCGGTCAATCACCCGCGGATGGAACCGAAACGCTCAACCCGTGAAATTGAACGTCTTGCACACCAGAGGTGACGCCAGCTTCCAGCGGCCGTTCTTGACCTGCAGCAGGGACTGGCATCCGTTGGGCGCCGTGTGGTCCGCCGGGAACGACACAGTGCCTCCGTAGGGGCTCTTCACGGTGATGTTCTGGGCCGCCGTCAGGAAGCTGTCGACGGTGAGATCCTTGCCGGCCTTCTTCAGGATCTGGAGGAAGACGTCGGCGGTCGCGTAGCCGACCCCCATGTCCTGGCTCCATTCGAAGTTCTTCTTGCCGGTGGCCTTCTCCAGGTCGGCGCGCATCTGCTTGGCGGCTGCCGAGGTGGACGCCAGCGGCTCGATGGGAGCAGAGACGTACGCACCCTCGAAGGCCTTGCGCACCTGCGGATTCTTCAAGGTGCTGTCGCTGTAGCTGATTCCGTCCAGGAGCGTGCCCTTGTAACCGGCGTCCTTCAGTGCCCCGAACAGCCCCGCGTTGAAGGGGGTGGCCATGGTCGAGAAGATGACGTCCGGTGCCTTGTCCCCATTGCTGGTCATCAGACGGTTCACATAGGGCGACCAGTCGGTCGGGATGCTCGTCTGCGGAACGCTGTTCTGAACGGAGACGACCTTGAAACCGAGGCCCGTGGCACTGGCCTTCGCGATCTTGTTCACTGACTTGGTGACGGCGTCGTCGTGCCCGATGACGGCAACGGTGCGGCCCTTGGCCGGCCCGGTCGCCTTGACGAACGAGGTGAAGAAGCCGGCGGACTGCGGCCCCGGCTTCGTTGAGCCGGTGCAGCCGTCGAAGCTGAAGGCGACCTCCGGCCCGCACCATTCCGGCGCCGAGTAGCCCCAGCCGAAGTAGGGGACGTTCTGCTGCTGCAGGAACTTGGCCCCGGCGAACATGAACGTGCTCACCGGAACGACGGCGAAGACCTGCTTCTGCTGGACGAGCTTGCGCGCCGCCGCAATGTCCTTCGCCTGGTCGGCGCCGTCATCCTCGGCGCCGACGAACTCGATCTTCCGGCCGTTGACACCGCCCTCGGCATTAGCCCGGTCGAATCTTGCCTTCGCTCCGATCTCCGTCGCGGCGTTGCTGGCGCCGTAGGAGGAGGTTTTGACGATCAGCCCGCCGACCTTGACGCTGTCTGCGGTCACGCCACGGGTGGCGTCGGACTGGCTGCCGGCGCCCTGACTGCCGGGCGCACTGGTGGAACACCCGGCGGCCGCCAGGGCCGCGATGGCCAGTGCGGAGATGAGTCGTCGATGCACGATCGACTCCCTTCGTGAAGTGCAGGGGGCCCGGAATGAACCGAGCAAGCAATTGCTTGGTTAAATTCGTCCCTGGAGAGCCCCCCTGTCAAGGGGTATGACACGTGCCCCGTGCACTCAGCCGCGCACGAGGATCGCGGCACTGCCGCAACTGCCGCCGAAACCGGTGCACAGCGCGACCTGAGGCTCCGGTACCTGCCGGGTGCCGTCGCCGCGCAGCTGCCGTACCGCCTCGGCGACGTTGTTCAGGCCGTGGACGTATCCCTCCGACAGCAGGCCACCGTTGAGATTCGCGGGCATACTGCCGTGAAGCCCGGTCTGCCCATCCCGTACGAAGGCCCCGGCCTGATCGCGCGGGCACAGCCCGAAGTCCTCGAGCTGCTGCAGCACGAGGAACGAGTACGCGTCATACAGCTGCGCCACATCAATGTCGTCGGGGGTCATCCCGGCGGCCTTGTACAGCGGCTCGGCGAGGTACGCGGAGAAGATCCGGCCCACGTCCGCCGCCTTGTCCATCGTCGTCGAGCCGGGACCGCCGCCCCGCACTACGGCGTGGATGCGCGGGCTGCCCGGGCGTACCACGTCGGCCACCTCGGCCCGCGTGATGACCAGCGCCGCGGCGCCGTCCGTCTCCAGGCAGCAGTCGAGCCGACGTAGCGGCGTCGCGACGTACGGATTGCTTCGATACTCCTCGGCGCTGACGGGAGCGCGCAGGACGGCACGCGGATTGGTCGCCGCGTGTTCTCGGGACCGCATGACCACCGCGGCCAGGTCGCGTTCCGTGGCCCTCGTCTCGTACATCCAGCGCTGCGCGGCGAGGGCGAAGAGATGGACCGGCCCGAGCATGCCGTAGGGCAACGTGAACTGTTCGTTGCCGCTGCTGCCGAGGCGCAGAGCGGCCTGTCCCATCCGCTTGCCGGACCGCCCGTTCAGGGCCCGGTAGACCAGGACGGTCGAGGCGAGGCCGGAGTCGATGAGCATGGCCGCATCGCCGAGGATGGATGCGGCCTGGGTGCCGCCACCGTAGAACTCATTGGTCCACACGGGGTCGGCCAGCTGCAGGGCGGCCGCCACGGCGTTCACCGGTGCTGAGTCGTTGAGGTGGTATGTCAGCACGGCGTCGACGGAGGAGGCGTCCATGTGGGCGTCGGTGAGGGCGTCCCGGGCCGCTTCGACGGCGAGTTGGAGTTCGGTGCGGCCGGAAAGGCGGGACAGTTCGGTCATGCCGACGCCGGCGACCGCGGCGCGGCCGGAGAAGGACTGGCGCCGTGAACCGAGCGGCCCGCCGGGCGGAGTCAGGGCCGGCCTCCCTCGGTCCGGCGCCGCGCGAAGCGCTGTGCGGCGGCGATGGCTGTGGCGGCCTCGTCGAAGGAGCGGAACAGCGGCAGCTGGGTCTGCGCGGCGAACTCGGCCAGCCGGGCCGCGTCTTCCGGCCGGGCAACGTCGAGGTTTCGGGCCACTACCGCGAGCCGCACCGGCAGGCCGCGCTTGCGCACGGCGGTGAGGGTGTCGATGAGTGGGGCCAGGCCTGCTGTGCCGTAGTTGTAGTACGCGGCCACGTTGACATGTGCGAGGACGTCGCCGAACGGCTGGTCCCGCACGATCGCCTCGAGCGTGTCGGCCAGCAGATCGACGGGGGAGGCCGGTCCTACAGGGATCTCCACCGGGTTGGCCACGCTCGTTCCCGCCCCATGCCCCAGAGCGCGCAGGCGCTGCCGGATCTCCTCGGTCAGTGGCGTGAGCGTCACCCCGGCCCGGTCGCAGGCGTCGGTTGCGAGCACGGAGGCGCCGCCGCCCAGGCCTGTGACAAGAACTCCGTCAGTGGCGGCACCGGCCAGGTGCTGCAGATAGGCCAGTGTCGCCAGGAAGTCCTCCAGAGTGTCCACGAGTGTGGCCCCGCATGCGTCTGCGACGGCCCGCCACACGCGGGGTGCGCCTGCCATCGATCCGGTGTGCGAGGACACGGCGTGGGCGCCCTGCCGGCTCAGTCCGCCCGGTAGGATCACCACGGGCTTGCGGCCCGATGCGCGGCGCAGGGCCTCGACCAGACGGTGGCCGTCCGTCACACCCTCCACGTACATCCCTATGACCTCGGTCTGGGGATCGTCCACCAGCCAGTCCGCCAGCTCGGCGGGGGTGACGTCGATGGCGTTGCCGACACTGATGACCTTCGAGTAGCGCACGCCGCGGGATCTACCGACCGAGACGACGTCGCCGGACAGCCCGCCGCTTTGTGACACCACGGACACCGTGCCGGGCTCGCGCGGTGAGCCCAGGGCAAAGGCCTGGCGGCCTGCCGGACTGTAGACGCCGATGCAGTTGGGTCCCAGCAGCCGTGTCGAGGTGCCCTCCACGGCCTTCATCAGCCGCTCTTCGAGCGCGGCTCCGGCCTGGCCCAACTCGCGGAATCCGCCGCTGACGACGTGGATGAAGGGCACCTCGCCCGCGGCCTGCTCCACCAGGTCCACCGCGGCGGCTGCCGGGACGGCGACCAGCAGGTAGTCGACGCCGCCCGGGACCGCGCTGATGGAGGGGTAGGCCGGAACGCCGTCGATCGTCTCGGCGCTGGGATGGACGGCGGTGAGCCCGTCCGTCCACCCGGCGCCCTTGTACGCGGCCAGGAATCGGTTGCCGAAGCCCGTTCCCCGCGTCGAGGCGCCGGCCACGGCGATGCTGCGCGGGGCGGCCAGGCCGCTGAAGTCGGTCGGCCGGCGGGGTGCGGACGCGGGCAGTTCCTCGGCGGCCAGGATGAGCCTCGCGTCCAAGGCGGTGACGCCGTCCGCGGTCGCGACCACCGGATTGCACTCGAACTCCAGCAGGTGGGAGCCCAGTTGGGAGAACAGACCATCCGCACCGGCGAGGGCGAGCAGGAAGGTGACGAGCGCATCGCGGTCCACCCGTTCAGCCCCGCGAGCGCCGTTGAGCAACGGGGCGCCCGGGAAGTCGTCCACGAGATCCTCGGCGTCCGCCCGGCTCAGCGGTGCGACCCGCAGCGCGTTCACGTCGAGCAGTTCGGTCGCCATACCGCCCAGACCCAGCATCACGACATGCCCGAACGCCGCGTCCCGCAGCACCCCGACAATCAACTCCACCCCGCCCGGGTGCTGTTCCTCGACGAGGAAGCCCCCGGCGGTGATGCCTGCCGTACGCAGGCCGGCCGCCATGTCGGCCGCGGCCCCGGCGACCGAGTCGGGCGTCAGACCGAGCCGCACCCCACCCACATCGCTCTTGTGGATCAGGCCCTGCCCGTAGGCCTTCAGGACCAGCGGAGCGCGCAGTCCTGCCGCCGCCTCGGTGAGCTGTCTCGTGTCCCGGACGGCATGCCCCGCCGGTACGTCGAGGCCGTGCTGGCGCAGCAGCGCCTTGACGGCGTGTTCCGGGACCACGATGCGCCGCGGCCCCGCGTCCTGCTGCGGATGCGGCGAACCGGCTTCGAGCAGCTCCGCGAGCGAGGACTGACTGGCGACTGTCATGCTTCTCCTTGGGTGACCGGGCTCCAGGACAACAGCGCGAGAGGGGACCCCCCGTCAGCGGGGGGAACGTCGGTGAAACCGGCGCGCACCGGCATACCGACGCGCAGTCCGCTGCCGTCCGCAGGACCTGCGTATCCGCCGGGCAGCAGCAGGTTGTCCTGGTCGTCGAGGCGTACCAGCAGGACGACGTATGGGACCTGTACGCGGGGATTCGCGGTGCGCCACGTAACGTTCCACGAGGCCACCGAGCCTCTCCCGCGGGCAGGAACCCAGGACCAGGAGAACACTCCGCAGTCACCGCACATCTCGCGGGCGGGCCAGCGCAATCTTCCGCACTCATCGCAGTGCTGGACGAGCAGCTCATGCCGTCCGAGCGCCTCCCACCACGGCGTGGAGTCGCGGTCGGGAACAGGAGCCACGACGAGATCCTTGGACGCCATCCGTGCCCTCCGGGTAGTCGCCCGGCCGCGCGGCCGGGCTTCCCGGCGCCGCCTCCGGGGTGGATGATGCCCTTAACCTACCAAGCGCATGCTTGGGTGGGCTAGGGTCGGTCAGGGAAGAGCCGACCCCTCACCGCGAGGAGAATCCACTATGGCCGCACGCCCGTTTCGCTTTGGCGCCGTCGTCCGTCTCGCCTCATCCGGCAAAGAATGGGCGGAAAAGGCACGCCGCCTGGAGGACGCCGGATTCGATGTCCTCCTGGTGCCCGACCACTTCACGGGGCCGCGCTTCGCGCCAGTGGCCGCGATGATGGCCGCCGCCAACGCGACCACCAGGCTGCGCATCGGCACCATGGTGTTCTCCAACGACTACCGTCACCCGGTTGTCCTCGCCAAGGAGGCGGCGACACTCGACGTACTGTCCGAGGGGCGGCTGGAACTCGGCATCGGCACCGGCTGGATGCGCAAGGAGTACGACGCGACCGGCATCCAGTTCGACCCTCCCAAGGAGCGCTTCAACCGGCTGAAGGAATCCCTGAAGGTGATGAAGGGCTGCTGGAGCGCGGGCGCCTTCTCCTTCCAGGGCGAGCACTACACGATCACCGATCTGGTGCAGGACCCGAAGCCGGTGCAGAAACCCTATCCCCGGATCCTGCTCGGCGGCGGCGGCCCCGGAATGCTGCGCCTCGCGGCGCGGGAGGCGGATGTCGTCAACCTTGCGCAGCGGGTCCTGCCGGACGGCAGCGCACCGGATCCCGCCGACGGCGGACTGGAAAACTTCCTGCGCAAGATCGACATCATCCGCGACGCGGCGGGTGACCGCTTCGAAAGGATCGAACTCGGCACCAGCATCCAGAAAGTTGGCGGCAAGCGCGCCGTCGCCTCCTGGAGCGAGGTCGACCTCTCCCGTGCGGATGACACACCTCAGGTCCTGATCGGGGACACCTCTCAGATGGTGGACAAACTCCAGCAGTGGCGCACCGAAACGGGCCTGACCTACTTCGTGCTGCACAACGAGACCGACCTCGACGACTTCCTGCCCGTCGTCACGGAACTGGCCGGCAGGTAAACGCACTCGCCCGAAAGAAGAAGGGACCCGCAGCAGTGACGCAATCCCCCCAGAGCACAGAGCAGTTGACCGTCGAGACGGCCCGGGGCCCGATGCCCACCTCGGCCCTGGGTACGACGCTCATGCACGAGCACGTCTTCGTGCTGAGCCCAGAGATACAGCAGAACTGGCCCGACTACGACGAGGGCTGGGACGAGGACCGGGAGATGGCCGCAGCCCTGGACAAGCTCAGCGAGGCCAAGGCCAACGGCATCGACACCATCGTCGATCTCACGGTGATCGGCCTGGGCCGCTACATCCCGCGCATCCAGCGACTCGCGCAGCAGACCGACGTCAACATCGTTGTGGCGACCGGGGCGTACGTCATCGAGACCTTGCCCATGTACTTCCACTTCCGTGGCCCGGGCGCGCCCGCAGGCGGCCCGGAGAAGATGACGCCGATGTTCATCCGGGACATCACCGAGGGCATCGCCGGCACCGGCGTGAAGGCCGGGATCCTCAAGTGCGTCACCGACACCGCCGGCCTCACTCGCGACGTCGAACGGGTACTGCGGGCAGTGGCGCAGGCCCAACGGGAGACAGGTGTCCCCATCACCACGCATACCCACGCCGGACTCAAGCGCGGCCTGGATCAGCAGCGGGTCTTCGAGGAGGAGGGCGTGGACCTGACACGGGTCATCATCGGGCACTCCGGCGACACCGACGACTACGCCTACCTCGAGGAGCTCATCGCCCGCGGCTCCTACCTCGGCATGGACCGATTCGGCCTGGAGACCGTCTCCTTCGACAAGCGGGTGGAGATCGTCACCGAGATGTGCCGCCGCGGCCACGCGGACCGCATGGTCCTCTCGCACGACACCTCATGCTTCTCCGACCTGTCCGATCCCGTCCGCCGCCGCGAGATCTACCCCAACTGGCGCTGGACGCACATCTCGCAGGACGTGGTCCCCGAACTGCGCAAGCGCGGCGTCGCCGATGAGCAGATCGACCAGATGCTCGTGCACAATCCCCAGCGCATCTTCGAACAACAGGGGAAGTACTGACGCTGGACCAACTCCGCAGCTCAGCCGTTGCGGTGTGGAGGAGCGAAGACCGATCACGATACTGCTATGCCGCACAGAGGGCATTCCTCGCCGATGACTCGGGGGCGCCTCCTCTGCTGATTGCGTCGCGCCGCCACGCACGAGGCCCTACATGCGGCAGGGCTGTTGGGTGGTCGGCGGCTACGCATGCCACGGTCAGCGGCTACGCATGCCACGGACCGTTACGACCGGCGCTGTCTGTTGTGCGCACACGCATCCGCCGCCCTCGAAGGCAGGACCTTGCCCACCGCGTGGACGACTCATCCTCGTCAGGTCGTGCGCTGACGCCCGGCGGTGATGGCTGTCCAGAACGCGCGGGCACACGTGATCCGCTGACGGCAGCGAAGCACCGACGGCCCCCGTGCCTGCCGCCGTGCCCCGTGGCCATGGTGGCAGGCACGGGGGTTGCTGCGACAACGCCGGAGGTCGTGCTCAGACCTTCGGGATTGCGCCCGTCGGCGACCGCTCGGTGTTCGGCTCGGCCATCCCCTCTATGAGCACGGTCAGATACTGCTCGGTGAGTTCCTCCACCGACAGCTCACCACTGGGATGGAACCATCGCACGGCCACCCAGATCGCGTCCCGGATCAAGCGATAGGTGACCTTGGGATCGAGCCGGCTACGGAACACCCCGCTGCTGATGCCTTCGGCGATGACCTGCACCCAAAGGTCCTGAACCTCGTTCTCGCTGTCCTGCACGTAGGTGAAGCGGGGCAACTGCGCCAGATGGTGCCGTTCGTTCTGGAGCACTGTGATGGCGGCGCGGTGCTGCTGCAGCGACCTGATGGCCACACTGACGAGACCTTCCAGGGTCTCGCGCGGCCCAGAGTGGAGGGAAACGATTTCGCGATAGGTGCCGATCAGCCCTCCCAGATAGTCGGAGAGCAACTCGTCGATGATCGATTCCTTGGACTCGAAGTGGTGGTAGAGACTGCCGGACAGGACGCCCGCCGCGTCGGCGATTTCCCGCACGGTCGTGGCCTGGTAGCCCTTCTCGGCGAACAGCTGAGCAGCCAGCGTGACCAGTGTCCGCCGCCGCTCGGAACGGGCCTGGGGCAGGGGGGCGGAAGGGTTCATCCTCGTAGTATTGACCGCGACCCCAAAACCATGCAAGCGCTTGGTTCAGTGCTCTATTGACCGCGGATGCGCTCCGGCATACGCTCACACCACATACCAAGCAAGCGCTCGGGTAAACTGATGAATAGCCTGGAGGCTCCATGAGCCGTGTGCTTCCTGAGCCGACAGAGCTCACCCGGCCGTACTGGGAGTACTTCCAGCTCGGAGAGCTGAGGCTGCAGCGCTGTGCGCAGTGTCGGCGCTTTGTCCACCTCCCTGAGCACGAGTGCCCCTACTGCGGCAGCGGGGCCCTGGGCTGGGAGTCGGTCTCCGGCAGGGGAGTGGTGCACACGTTCAGCGTGGTGCATCGCACGTTCGCCCCCGGCTTCGCAGACCTGACGCCCTACGTCATCGCCTGGGTGGAGCTCGAGGACCAGCCCGGCGTGCGCGTCTTCGGCAACGTTCTCGACATCGCCCCCGAGGACGTACGGATCGGTCTGCCGGTCGAGGTAGTGGCCGATCGGCTTGAGGGCTTCGGCCTCGTACCCAACTTCCGTGCGGCGCACGGTGCCCGGCATGAATGAGAGGACGACATGGCAGACGACGTGAAGCTCGGCAACGTGCTCTATCCGACGGCAGACGTTCCGGCGGCGCTGGCCTTTTACAGCGATGCGCTCGGCTGCACCGTGAAGTTCCAGGACGGGGCTCGCTTCGCCGCGCTCGACGCGGGCGGCACCACACTCGCCCTCGCCGGCCCCGCCGAGGACGTGACCGGTGGCCGGCCCGCCGCCGCCTTCAATGTGGCGGACGTCGCCGCGGCGGTGGAGCGTCTTGTGGCGGCCGGGGCCAAGCTGGAGCGTCCGGCGGAGGAGGGGCCGCATGAGACACGGGCCGTCCTGCTCGATCCCTGGGACAACCCGTTCGTCCTCTACGCCGCCCGCTGAAGAGAGCTGCTGCCATGCGCATCGGTGTCACGCTCGGCCTGCTGCACCCCGCCGTGTGGCGCGACTTCGCCGTTGAGGCGGACGCCCTGGGATATGAGTCGCTCTGGGTTCCCGAACACCTGGTCTTCACCGCCGACATGGCGGAATCGGCCTATCCGGGAACGTCCAGCGGACGCCCGCCCGTAGACCCGGAAGCCCAGTTGTTCGACGCACCGGTCTTCCTCGCTGCGATCGCCGAGGCCACACAGCAGATCCGGCTCGGCACGTACGTGTATCTGTTCGGGCTCAGGCACCCCTTCATCGGCGCGAGGGCGTTTCTGACCCTCGACGCCCTGTCCGGCGGCCGGGCGATCGTCGGGGTCGGTGCCGGGTGGCTGGAGTCGGAGTGGCGAGCCGCGGGCTATGACTTCGCCTCCCGCGGCCGGCGACTCGACGAGGCGATCACCGTGGCCAAGCGCCTGTGGACCGAACGCGTCGTCGACCACCACGGTGAGTTCTACGACTTCGACGGCGCCCACTTCGAGCCGAAGCCGGTGCACAAGCCCCACCCTCCGATCGTCGCCGGCGGCGAGTCCAAGGCCGCCCTGCGCCGGGCCGTCAGGCTCTGCGACGGGTGGGTGAGCATGCCCCACACGCTTGAGTCCGCGAAGCCACGGCTCGACCTGCTCCATCAGCTCCTGGAGCAGGAGGGCCGCAGCCGTGACTCCTTCGAAATCACCGTCAGCGCCTTCGAGATGTCCGGCCCCGGCGAGCTCGCCGAATGGGAAGCCTTGGGCGTCGACAGGATCATCGTCCGGCCCTACACCCGCACCACGGGGGCCAAGGAGGGCTTGCGCCGCTTCGCGGAGGAGTTCGGGATCGAACCCTCGGCACAGGGCTGACCGCCCCCGCTCCCGCCTTCGTGCGGGCAGCCCCCGGACGCGCAGCCGGCCCCAAGGGCATGCGTGCCCCGGGGGCGTCGCCGTCGCCAGGAACGCACGAGTGTCCGGCGCAGTCGCGCGGCACCTCCCGGGCAGCGATCAGCCTGGAAGCGCCGCGCGACTGCGCCGGACACTTTCGTGATCTTGTTGTACTTCGGGCCGTATCCCGTGCCGGCCGCCGGCCGCCGGCCGCGGCGAGCGCGGCGAAACCGGCTCAGAAGATGGGGTATCCGCCACCACCGAACCGTGCGTCCAGCTCGTCGTAGTCGGGAGCCATACCCCGGCGAGGCACCGCGTCGACGAATTCCATGCTCTGCGGCTTCTTGTAGGACGCCATCCGCTCACGGCAGTGATCGGTGATCTCCTGTTCGGCGGCCTGCGCCCCATCCCGGAGAACCACGATGGCCCTGACGCTCTGGCCCCACTTCGCATCGGGCACGCCGATGACGGCACACTCGGCGACCGCCGGATGCGCGTTGATACAGCGCTCCACCTCGGCCGGGTAGATGTTCTCGCCACCGGACTTGATCATGCGCAGTTTCGGGCCGATGAAGGTGATCGTCCCGTCCTTCTCCCGCCGGCCCAGGTCGCCTGTGTGGTGCCAACCGCCCGCCTGCCGGGCTGCGTTGAGCTCTGGGCGCGCGTAGTAGCCGGACATGACGTGCGGCCCGCGAGCGACGATCTCGCCGACCTCCTCCGTCGGCACTTCACGTCCCTCAGGGCCAACGATGCGGACCTGGAGGAAGGGGGACGGGCGGCCGTGCGTACCCAGGCCCCCGATACCGAGGGCGCTGTAGGTCAACATGCCGCCGACCTCGGTCTGGCCGTAGCCGCCCAGCGCCCTGCCCCACGGAGTGTCGTCGACGGTGATCATCGCGTTCCAGGCGTCGCTTCCGGCGGGGGCACGCAGGCTCGTCAGGTCGTACTGGCCGCCGGAGTTTGCCTCCACGAGCTGGTCGGGCATGGGCGGGAAGAGCAGCATCGCCTGGCAGCGCTCGGCCTCGATCAGCCGGCACGCTGCGGCGGGATCGAAGGCCGGCATGAACACGTTGGTGCCGCCCAGGTGGAAGGTCGCCGTGCAGAACATCATCGTCGCGACGTGGAACAGCGGTCCGCAGTTGAGGTAGACGAACCCTTCCTCGATCTGGCGCATCAGGGCGAGAGACAGGTTGTGGGTGATGACGGCCGTGTGGCTGAGCAGCGCGGCATTGGGCTGCCCGGAGAAGGCTGCGGTGTAGAACGCCAGGCACGGCGAGGACGGGTCGACGGCGATCTCGGGGACGGGGGCGCCGGAAGGTTGCGCCAGCCACTTCTCGTACGTGTTGTCCTGCTCGCTGCCGTCGGCCCGGACCCACAGCGTCTCGGCCGCCGCCGACTCCCGCGCGGCGGCGACCGTGTCATCTGCTACGTCCTCCCACAGCACTACGCGCGGTGCGAAGTCCCTGAGGACGAATTCCAGTTCCGCCCTGCTCTGCCGCCAGTTGACGGGGCAGAACACGGCGCCGATGCGGGCGGCCGCCAGCAGGCTCTCCAGGACACGGAAGGAGTTACGGCCGGCCCACAGAACCCGGTCCCCGGCCCTGACGCCCTGTGCGGCCAGGGCCTGCGCGAGGCGGTCGACCCGGTCGTCCAGCTGCTCGTAGGTGAGCCGTACGTCCCCATCGACGACGGCCGTGGACAGCGGCCGACTGCGATGGTTCTCGCGGGCGATGTCGCCGAGCGTCAGGCTGTGCAGCATCTCCATGGTCGTGGGCCTCCGGACAGGGTGCGAGCGGGCAGTGAGGCGGGAAGGGAAGGCAGGGGGTGCAGCCGCATACTCAGCGGTTCAGACGCCCGTAGCCGCCGCGGAAGAAGAGCAGCGGAGAGCGTTCCGCCGCGGCGAGGTTCTGCACATGGGCGACGACAATGTGGTGATCGCCGGCCAGGTGCTCGTCCTCCAGGGTCGCGTCTATCCAAGCGACCGCATCGTCCAGCAAAGGAGAGCCGCCAGGGGAGTGGGACCAGCCCAGGCCCTCGAACTTGGCCGCACCCTTCTTGGACATCTGCCGGCTGACGTCCTCCTGGTGCTCGGCGAGGATGTTGATGCAGTAGCGCTCCGCAGCCCTGACCTTGGGCCACGACGTACTGGTGTGCGCGACACAGAACGCGACCAGCGGCGGGTCGAGAGACACCGAGGTGAAGGAGTTGGCCACCAGACCGGTCGGCTGCCCGGTCTCGGGGTCGATGGCGGTGATGGCGACGACACCCGTCGCGAAGTGCCCCAGAACCTTACGGAAGAGGTCGGGGGAGGGGTGAGATTCCGTCTCGGGCGGAGCGGTCTGCAGGCGGGTCATCCGCTGTCTCCCTATCTGGCGATTGCTTGCTCAACTGGGGTGTGCCTGATCCCTGCACGAGGCTGACGTCAGGCCGTCCGCTTCGTCTCGGTGACGGCCCGGTCGCGGAGTTCCCGCTTGTCGATCTTGCCGTTGGCGTTGACGGGGAGCTCGGACACGATGAACACCCGTCGCGGGACCTTGTAGTTGGACATGTTCTGCCGCGCCCAGGCGATCACGTCTGCGGCGGTGGGCGAGGAGTCCTCCCGCAGGACGATGTAGGCGCAGCCGACCTCGCCCAGCGTGGCGTGCGGAATCGGAACGACGGCCACCTGCGCCACATCGGGGTGACGCAGCAGCAGGTTCTCGATCTCCGCCGGGTAAGCGTTGAAGCCCCCGGCGATGAACATGTCCTTCTTGCGGCCGACGATGCTGAGGTTGCCGGCGTCGTCGAGGATGCCCACGTCACCGGTGTGCAGCCAGCCGCCGGACAGTGCCTCGGCGCTCTCCTCGGGCGCGCCCCAGTAGCCGTGCGTCACGCCGTACCCGCGGACGAGGATCTCGCCGCGCGTGTGAGGGGCCAGCTGGTGCCCGTGATCGTTGACGATGCGGACCTCCATGCCGGGGACCACACGGCCGGCTGTCGTCGCGACGATCTCAGCCGAGTCCTGCTGGCGGGTCATGGTGACGACGGAACCCTCGATGAGGCCGTAGGCATTGATGACGCGCTCAAGACCGAGCTGCTCGTGCATGTCGTTGACCAGTTCCTCGGGCACCGATGCCGCGCCGACGATGGCGACACGCAGGCTGGAGACGTTTCGCGCCGTCAGTTCGGGGTGGCTGACGAGCCGGGCGAACAGGGTCGGCGGGCCGGCGAGCAGGCTGACTCTCTCGCGTTCGATGAGGCCGAGCGCGGCGTCGGGGTTGAACACGGCGATCGGCAGCAGCGTCGCCGCCCGCATCACGCACGCCAGGATGCCGGCGTTGATGCCGAACCCGTGCGCGAACGGACTCACCACGGGGTAGCGGTCACCGGCGCGCAGATCCGCGATGCCGCTCCAGTCCCAGTAGGCGCGCAGCATCTGCTCGTGCCGAAGCATCACGCCCTTGGGTACACCGGTGGTCCCGGAGGTGGACAGCACCTCGCACAGGTCGTCGGGGCGCACCCGCTCGGCGCGCTCGGCAGCAGCCTTGGGGTCCACGTCGTCGCCGCGCTTCAAGAACTCCTGGGCGTTCACCACGCCAGGCCGCGGCTTTACGTCTTCGAACGAGACGACAAGCTCGAGCTGCTCAAGCTTGTCGAAGGGGCGTCCGTCCTTCGGAGCGCCGTAGACGTCGGCGAGCAGGTCGACATAGGAGATATCGAGAAAGCCCTCGGAGACGAACAGCACCCCGGCACCGGTGCGCTGCAGCAGATTGCCCGCCTCGTAGCCCTTGGAGCGCGTGCTCAGCGGTACGACGATCGCACCGGCGTCCCAGATGCCGAACGCGGTCACCACCCATGACCAGTGGTTCGGCGCCCAGACGGCGACCCGGTCACCGGTCTTGACCCCTGCCGCCAGCAGGGCCCGCGCCACCTGCTCCGCACCGCTGCGCAGTTGCGCGAGGGTGAGGGTGACGGCGCCGTCGGCCACCGCGAGGGCGGTGGGATGGGCGGCGGCCTGGGCGCGCAGCATCCGCGGGATCGTCCCCCAGCGAGGAACCCTTTCCATAGCGGCCACTCCCTTCCCGGATCAGGCGATGGAGGCGCGGTCCTGGCCGAGGTGCTGGCCGCGCTGGTCGACAACCTCGATCGGCAGGTGCGTCTCCTCCACCTGCTCGGCCACGACGACATCGATGTGCACCGGCGTGACCGCGGTCAGCACCTGCTCGATGCGGGCCTTCCACATCGGGTTGCCGGTGAGCGTGGCACGGCCGAACGTCACGTGCAGTGCCGCCGCGTCAAGCGTGCCCTTGCGATTGATCTCGAGCCGCAGCCGCGTGATCCCGTCGATGGCGCGCAGGGCCCCCGCGAGGTGGGGGACCGACAGCCAGCGACCGCGCACAAGGACATGATCGCCGACGGTGTGGGTGGCAGCCGGCAGCAGCTTCGCCTGGCCGTCGAGCCGGGCCACATAGCCGGTGCGCAGGGCGAGGCCGGCCAGTGTGCTGTGCCAGGGGTGGGTCACCACGAACTCGGCGAGACCGTCCGCATACGCCGGCTCCAGCTTGGTGTCGGCATCGAGCCGGGCGAGCAGCAGGGAACCGTCCACGTACTGCCACGACGATTCGCTGGCCCTGGGGCGGCGGTGGGCCAGCGGAATGCCCAGCAGCGGATCGGCGAACAGCTCGACGACCTCGGCGCCGAATTCGCGCGCCAGGTGCTTGTGCGTGCGGTCATCGGCGATCTCTCCGACCAGCACGATCAGCCGCAGTTCTAGATCGAGCGGATCCGCGAGGAACTCCATGTGCAGCCGGGCCAGAAAGTCCATCGCTCCCGAAGGAGTCGTGACCAGCACGCTGGCGCGCAGCCCCTCGATGACCTTGAGCAGCCGCATCCTCCCGCGAGGCCCGGTGGACACCACCGCCTCGGCGGTCCTCGCTGCGGTCTGGGCATACAGGGGCGCGGTGAGCTCGCCGTCGCTGTTGAGCGCGACCACCACGCGGTCGTCGGCCAGCAGGCCGGCGGCCGTGAGGGTGTGGCCGCTGATCTCGACAGCCTTGTCCAGGTCCTCGGGGGTGAGGGGGGCGACCACGTCCCCGACGGGCGAGGAGAGCAGCAGCCCGCGCGCGGTGCGCGCATCGATCCCCGCTGCGGACAGTTCGGCGCGGCTGCACCAGCCCCGGAACGTCGTCTGCTTGCTCACAGCGCCGCCACCTCGCTTCCAAACAGGCGGATGGTGTTGAGCACGTCATCGTTGGCGAGCCCGCCCACCTGGAACTGAAGGATGAGGTCGGTCACCCCGGCTTCCTCGAAGCGCTTGTAGGCCTTGCGGGAGCCCTCGACATCATCGCAGACGATCATGTGGTTCTCCCGCAGAGTCTCGATCGACTCTTCCTCCGACTGGCCGGCGGCGAGCTGCCCGAGGACCTTGTAGCTGGCGTGGCGGGCGTCGTAGTAGTCGGGCGGGGTGACGAGGTTCACCTGCCGCCTGATGTACCACAGGATGGCATCGGCGGCCTTCTCGTACGCCTCGTCCTTGGTGGGGGCCACGTGCCACGGGACCATCAGCGCCACGCGTCGGCTCTCCGGGTCGAAGCCGTTCATGGCAAGAGCCTTCTTGTACTCCGCGATGTCGTCGGCGACCGCGTCCAGACCCTTGAGCATGGTCATCCCGAGCAGGTTGTAGCCCTTGGCCGCCGCGGCGAGGTACCCGTCCAGGCTTGTCGAGGCCACCCACACCTGGGGGTGAGGGTCCTGGACCGGACGCGGATACACCGAGACGTCCGGAACGCTCCAGAACTCGTGCTCGGCGCTCACGGGCTCGCCGTCGGCCTCCCAGATCCTCAGCACCGTGTCGAGGTTCTCCTCCCACAGCCTGCGGGACTGCTCAAACGGCCGCTGGAAGGCCTGGTACTCCAGCGGGGAGGCGCCTCGGCCGGTCCCGAACTCCACCCGGCCCTTGCTGAGGATGTCCAGCGTGGCCACCCGTTCCGCGGTGCGCACCGGGTGCGCGAACGGCAGCAGGACCACGCCGAGGCCGAGCCTGATGCGCGTGGTCGCCTGCGAGACGGCGGCCAGCACCAGGTCGGGAGCCGAGGAGTGCGAGAAGCCCCGGGTGAAGTGGTGCTCGACCATCCACACGGCCTCGTAGCCCAGTTGGTCGGCGAGCACCGCCTGCTCGATCAAGCTCTCGAAGGCTCGCTGCTCGACCTGGCGGGACCGTCCCCGCACCTCGAGCTCGTACCCCATGCTCACTCGAAGCGATCCCATTCCCTCTCCATCTCCTCAACCAAACGCTTGCTTGGTTTTCAAGCTAGTCGTTTGTCTGTCACTCCACAAGCATCCGAGGAGGGTTGACCAAGCACTTGCTCAACAAAACTACTTGAGCGGGTAAGGGGCGACAAGCGTCCGTTGACCTACGGGACAGATCGCGCGACCATTTCTAGCCAAGCATGCGCTTGGTTGGTCACGTGGAGGTGTGATGGAACTGGCGAGTCTGCCGGGTACGTCTCTGGGAAGACGGTCGGTGCGATACAGCGAGGACGACACGATCCTCTACGCCCTCGCTGTCGGGGCGAAGGTGAAGGACCTGGATCTCATCTTCGAACGCCAACTCCGCGTTCTGCCCACCTTTGCGCTGACGCTGGGGCTGTGGGTCGCGGACGCCGTGGGCGCGCTGGGCGCGTTCACACCGGATGCGGCGCTGCACGGAGCGCAGGCACTGCAGATCCACAAACCCCTGCCGCCCAGCGCGGTCCTGGACGTCACCGGCGAGGTCGTGGCGGTGTGGGACAAGGGGCGAGCCGCCATCGTCGATGTGGCAGCCGAGTCGGAGTACTTCTCCGCCACCTATTCGATCTTCCTGCCGGGTCGAGGGGGATGGGGCGGCCCGCGCGGCTCCGGCGCGCAGACCAACAAGGATCCCGTCGCCCAGCGTTCCTGGTCGGCACGCTTCACGACATCACCTGAGCAGGCTGCCTGGTATCGGCTGACGGGCGACCGCCATCTCATCCACATCGATCCGGAATCAGCGCGCGCGGCCGGCCTTCCCGGCGTCATCCTGCACGGCCTGTGCACCCTGGGAATCGCAGCCCGCGAAGTGGCAGCCGCAGCAGGCGCCCACCCCGCGGACCTGAGGTCGCTGCGGGCCCGGTTCGCGGCACCGGTCGTCCCCGGTGCCCTCCTCGACCTGCTCGGCTCGCCCCAGCTGTCGGGCACGGTCTCCTTCACCGCCAGCGTCGGCGGCGCCACTGTGCTCACCGACGGCCTGGCCGCCTACGCAGTGTGAACAGCCAAGAGATCCCCAACAGACCACATACGGGCGAGTCACACTCGCCGAGGAGACTCATCATGACCGCATTCCGTCTCGCCGTCATCGGCGGAACCGGCCCGCAGGGCAAGGGGCTGGCCTACCGCTTCGCCAAGGCCGGACACCACGTCGCCATCGGATCCCGCGATGCCGGACGTGCGACAGCCGCGGCCGCGGAAATCGCCGCACGCCTGGGACAGGATCCCGTCCAGATCGTCACTGGGGCGGACAACGACGCCGCGGCCGAGGAAGCCGACGTCGTACTCCTGGCCGTACCGTTCGACAGCCATGCCGCCCTGGTCGAATCGCTGGGCAAGCGGCTCGTCGGCAAGGTGGTGATCAGCTGTGTGAATCCCCTCGGATTCGACAAGCGCGGGCCGTACGGCCTCGATGTCCCGGACGGCAGCGCCGCCGAAGAGGCCCAGCGCATCGCCCCCGACGCACGCATGGTGGGCGCCTTCCACCACCTGTCGGCCGTGAACCTTTGGGGCGACGCCGACGTGCTCGACCACGAGGACGTGCTCGTATGCGGGGACGACAAGGACGCCAAGGCCATCGCCATCGAATTGTCGCGCGCCATCACCGGCCGTGACGGCATCGACGCCGGAGCGCTGCGACTGGCCCGCCAGCTGGAGCCGCTGACCGCCGTCCTCATCAGCATCAACAAGCGCTACAAAGTCCGTTCAGGCCTCCGCGTCAGCGGACTGGCACAGCACTGATTGGAGCCGCACGTGCGATCTGTACTGATCACCGGAGCATCCAGCGGATTCGGGATGGGCGCGGCAGTGGAGCTGGCACGCCGCGGCTGGACCGTGTACGCCGGACTGCGCGACACCTCCAAGCGCGGGGCGCTGGACGCCGCGCTGACCGCGGCCCACGTACCCGCCAAGTGGGTCCGCGTCATCCCACTCGATGTCACCGACCGGGCCTCCGTCGACGCCGCAGTGAAGAGCGTGCTGGCCGGGACATCCGGAAAGGTGGACGCGGTTCTGCACAACGCCGGCTACACCACAGCGGGCTTCTTCGAGGATCTCCCGGACCACGAGGTCAGGCGTCTGGTGGAGACGAATTTCTTCGGCGTGCTGACGCTGACCCGAGCCCTGCTGCCGTCCATGCGCTCCCGCGGCCGCGGCCGCATCGCAGTGGTGTCGAGCAACGCCGCCAATGTGCCCCACCCGATGTTCAGCGTCTACGCGGCCACGAAGTGGGCCCTGGAAGGCTGGTGCGAAGCACTGGCCGCCGAGGTCCGCCCCTTCGGCGTCGACGTCGTCGTCCTGCAACCGGGGGCACACCGCACGGAGTTCGCCACCAATGCCGTGCCTGTGTGCCCGGACGACAGCCCCTACCGGCCCCTGTTCGACGCCGCAGCGCCACGCATGGCTTGGATCGGGCGCCACCAACGCGAGCCTGACGGAGCAGTGCACTCCATCGTGCACGCACTGGAGGCACGCCGCCCGCGCTTTCGGGTACGGCTCGGCACGGACGACAAGATCGCTGCCGCAGTCAAGAACCTGATGCCGTACCAGGTGAGAGAGCGGGCCGTCCGCTGGATCACCGGGTTCGACCGAGCATGACGTGGGGGCCGGCCACAGCTGTGGCCGGCCCCCACCCCTCAACGCCCCGGTGAGGGGCCCCGTTAACCGGGTGGGGAGTCTCCCCGCCAGCGGCCAGGGTAACCC
>NZ_JBIWOE010000068.1:0-8711 GCF_044767585.1 Streptomyces sp. NPDC101225 | reverse complement strand
ACTCCGGGCCCCCCCTATCACCACCCGGGCCCGCCCCGGGGGGCCGGGGGGCCCGGCGCGCGCCCCCCGGGGGCCCCCCCGCCATGGGGGGGGGGCCCCCCCCGGGGGGGGCCCCCCCCCCACCGCTCATCGCCCGGCTACTGCGCCCCGTACACCGGCTGCGGAGTCTCCGCCTCAGCGAGCAGCTTCACCGCCGTCTCGCCCGCCTCCGCCGGGGACCAGCGCTCATCCTTTTCGACCGTGGGGCCGGGGCGCCAGCCCTCCATGACCGTGATGCGGCCGCCCTCGGCCTCGAAGACGCGGCCGGTGATCCCGGTGCAGGCCGCCGAGCCCAGCCAGACCACCAGAGGCGAGACGTTCTCCGGAGCCATTGCGTCGAATCCGGCCGTGGGGGCAGCCATAGTGTCGGCGAACGTAGCCTCCGTCATACGGGTCCGCGCGGCCGGAGCTATGGCATTGACCTGCACTCCGTAGCGGGCCAGTTCAGCCGCGGCCACCAGCGTCATCCCGACGATGCCTGCCTTCGCGGCGGAGTAGTTGCCCTGGCCGACGCTGCCCAACAGCCCCGCCCCGCTGCTGGTGTTGATGATCCGGGCCACCGGCTCGCGCCCCGCTTTGGCCTCCGCCCGCCAGTGCGCCGCGGCATGCTTGAGCGGCAGGAAGTGCCCCTTGAGGTGGACCCGCATGACGGCATCCCAGTCGTCCTCGTCGAGGTTGACCAGCATCCGGTCGCGCAGAAAACCGGCATTGTTGACGAGGGTGTCGAGCCGGCCGTACGTCTCCAGAGCCGCGCGAACCAGCGAAGCGGCGCCCTCCGTCGTGGCGATGTCCCCGTTGTGGGCGACTGCCTTCCCGCCGAGCGCCTGGATCTCCTCAACGACCTGCTGAGCGGGCCCAGTTGCAGCTCCCGTGCCGTCGAGCCCGACCCCGAGGTCATTGACGACGACGGCGGCTCCCTCGGCGGCGAACGCGAGGGCGTGCGCCCGGCCGAGTCCGCGGCCCGCGCCGGTGACGACGGCGACGCGTCCGCTGCACAGTCCGGTCATGGTGGAAGTCCTTTCATCGATGACGTAAGAGAAGTCACTTGTTGGCGGTTGCCGCGTCGAGGAAGGCGGGGCGCTCGCCTCCACCGTGCACGAGCAGACTGGCCCCGCTGATGTACGAGGCGCGGTCGGAGGCGAGGAACACGCAGGCATCGCCGACCTCATCAGGGTCCGCGAGCCGGCCGAGCGGCACGGTGCGGCCGACGGCCGCGATGCCCTCCTCGTCGCCATAGTGCAGCTGGGACAGTTCGGTGCGGACCATGCCGAGGACGAGGGTGTTGACCCGCACCCGTGGCGCCCATTCCACGGCCATGCTGCGGGCCAGCTGCTCCAGGCCCGCTTTGGCGGCTCCGTAGGCGGCCGTGCCGGGGGAGGGGCGTTCGCCGCTGACACTGCCGATCATCATGATGGACCCGCCGTCGCTTTGAGAGGACATCACCTCGTACGCGGCGAGGGAGACCGCCAGCGGAGCGAGCAGGTTCAATTCGATGACGCGGGCATGCCGTTCGGCTCCGCCCTCCTCCAGCATCCGGTAGGGCGTGCCCCCGGCATTGTTGATCAAAGCGTCGACCCCGCCGTACTCGGCGCGCACCTGCGAGAAGAAGGCCGTGACCGCCTCTGCGTCCCGCAGGTCGACGGGGAGGAACCCGGCGGTACGGCCGCCCGCCTCGACGGGTTTCTCCGGGGGACGGCGGGCGCAGGTCACCACCTCGGCGCCGGCGCCCAGCAGCGCGCGGGTGATACCCGCGCCCACCCCCCGGGTTCCGCCGGTGACCACTGCCACACGGCCGGTCAGATCGATGATCGTTGCCAAAGGGCACCTCCCGCAGTGAGCGATCCGCTGCTATCTTCCACCTAACAAACGTTTGGTGGAAAGGTAGCTGATTCGCTCATGGGTGTCTCCACCACAGCCCCCGAAGAGGGCATCGCGGTCGTCACCGTGGACTACCCGCCGGTCAATGCCCTCCCTGTCCAGGGCTGGTTCGACCTCGCCGCGGCGCTGCGCGCCGCCGGCGCCGACCCCAAGGTGCGCTGCGTCGTGCTCGCGGCTGTCGGCCGCGGGTTCAACGCGGGCGTCGACATCAAGGAAATGCAGCGCACCGACGGGCACACGGCGCTCGTGGGCGCCAACCGTGGCTGCTTCGAGGCCTTCGCCGCGGTCTACGAGTGCGAGGTCCCGGTGGTGGCCGCCGTGCAGGGCTTCTGCGTGGGCGGAGGCATCGGCCTGGTGGGCAACGCGGACGCGATCGTGGCCGGCGACGACGCGACCTTCGGGCTGCCCGAACTTGACCGGGGTGCCCTCGGCGCGGCCACTCATCTGGCCCGGCTCGTCCCGCAGCACCTGATGCGGCCGATGTACTACACCTCGCGCACCGTCACGGCAGCAGAGCTCCACCGGCACGGCTCGGTGTGGCAGGTCGTGCCCCGCGAGGAGCTCCAGGACGCCGCACTGGGCCTGGCCCGGGAGATCGCCGCCAAGGACGGTCAGATCATCCGCCTCGCCAAGGCCGCGATCAACGGCATCGACCCGGTGGACGTCCGCCGCAGCTACCGCTTCGAGCAGGGCTTCACCTTCGAGGCCAACCTCAGCGGCATCGGCGCTCGCCACCGCGATGCGTTCGTGTCCGCCAAGTCGTCCAAGAAGGAGGCACGGTGAGCGACAAGACGTTGACCGCCGAACAGGTCGTCGGGCGGCTCCGCAGCGGCATGACCCTCGGCATCGGCGGGTGGGGGTCACGGCGCAAGCCGATGGCACTGGTCCGCGCGCTGCTGCGCTCGGACATCACCGATCTCACCGTCATCTCCTACGGCGGCCCCGACGTCGGCCTCCTCGCGGCTGCGGGAAAGATCCGCAAGCTGGTGGCGGCCTTCGCCACCCTCGACTCCATCCCCCTGGAACCCCACTTCACCGCGGCCCGGCAACAAGGCGCCTTCGAACTGGTCGAAATAGACGAAGCGATGTTCATGTGGGGCCTGACCGCCGCGACCCAGCGGCTGCCCTTCATGCCGATCCGCGCCGGTCTCGGCTCGGACGTGATGAAGGTCAACCCCCACCTGCGCACGGTCACGTCACCCTATGAGGACGGCGAAGAATTCGTCGCAGTCCCCGCGCTGCGGATGGACGCCGCGCTCGTCCACCTCAACCGGGCCGACGCACAGGGCAATGCCCAGTACCTGGGCCCCGACCCCTACTTCGACGACCTGTTCTGCCAAGCCGCAGACGAGGCGTTCGTCTCCTGCGAACGGGTCGTCGACACCGCAGACCTCCTCAAGGAGGCGGGCCCGCAGACCCTGCTGGTCAAGCGTGCGTTCGTGACAGGCGTGGTGGAGACACCCAACGGCGCTCACTTCACGTCCTGCACCCCCGACTACGACCGCGACGAGGCCTTCCAGCGCTCCTACGCCCAGGCCGCCCGCGACCCGGAAACCTGGCAGGCGTTCACCGAACGCTTCCTGTCGGGAGACGAAGGGGCATACCAGGCCGCGGTAGCGGCATTCTTCGAGGAGCAGGCATGAGCAGTCCAACGACGACGGTGACGCGGGCCGAATACTGCGTGGTGGCCTGTGCGGAGGCCTGGCGGTACGCGGGCGAGATCCTGGCCAGCCCGATGGGCGTCATCCCGACGATCGGTGCCCGCCTGGCGAAACTCACCTTCGCCCCCGATCTGCTCCTGACCGACGGCGAGGCCTTGCTCGTCGGCGACGTCCCGGCGATCGGCAAGCAGTCCGACGTGGTGGAGGGCTGGCTGCCCTACCGCCAGCACCTGGCCATGGTGGCCACCGGCCGGCGGCACGTCATGATGGGCGCCAGCCAGATCGACCGCCACGGCAACCAGAACATCTCCTGCATCGGCGACTGGAGCCGCCCCAAGCGGCAGCTGCTCGGTGTGCGCGGAGCGCCCATCAACACCCTGAACAATCCGACGAGTTACTGGATCCCCAAGCACTCCCCGCGGGTCTTCGTCGAGAACGTCGACATGGTCTGCGGAGTGGGCTACGACCGCGCCGCACAGGTCGGCATGTCCGCAGTGCGCTACCACCGCATTCCGGAAGTCATCAGCAACCTGGGTGTCTTCGACTTCGCCACCTCGGACCGCACGATGCGGCTGCGCTCGGTGCACCCGGGCGTTACGGTCGAGCAGGTTGTCGAGGCCACCGGCTTCCCGCTCGTCATCTCCGGCGACACCGTGCCCTACACCCGCGAGCCCAGCGCCGTGGAACTGCAGCTCATCCGGGAGACCCTCGACCCGAAGGGTGTGCGCGACCGCGAGGTGCCCGCATGAGCGACGTCGCGATCGCCACTCCGCTCACCGAACTGGTGGGAGTGCGGCATCCGATCGTCCAGACGGGCATGGGCTGGGTGGCTGGCCCGCGGTTGGTCTCCGCCGCCGCCGACGCCGGAGCGCTCGGCATTCTCGCCTCCGCCACCATGACCCTGGAACAGCTCCGTTCAGCGGTCCGCGAGGTCAAGTCCCGTACGGACGCGCCCTTTGGCGTCAACCTGCGCGCGGACGCCTCCGATGCGACCGACCGCGTGCAGATCCTCCTCGACCAGGGCGTGAAGGTGGCCTCGTTCGCCCTCGCGCCGAACCGGGAACTGATCGCACGCCTCAAGGACGCCGGAGTGGTCGTCATTCCCTCCATCGGCGCCCGACGCCACGCCGAGAAGGTCGCCGCCTGGGGCGCCGACGCGGTGGTCGTGCAAGGAGGCGAGGGGGGTGGCCACACCGGCAGTGTGGCCACCACGGTGCTACTGCCGCAGGTCGTTGACGCCGTGGACATCCCGGTCATCGCGGCGGGCGGCTTCCATGACGGGCGCGGCCTGGTGGCGGCGCTGGCGTACGGCGCTGCCGGAGTCGCCATGGGCACCCGCTTCCTGCTCACTTCCGACAGTACGGTCCCCGAAGCGGTCAAGGCCCGCTACCTGGCGGCAACCGTCCAAGACATCACCGTCACAACCCAGGTCGACGGTCTGCCGCATCGGATGCTGCGCACCGAACTCGTCGACTCGCTGGAGCGCTCGGGCCGTGCGGCCGCGCTGCTGCGCGCGCTGTGTCACGCCGCAGCCTTCAAGCGTGAGTGCGGCATGAGCTGGACCGCAATGGTCCGCGACGGCCTGGCGATGAAGCACGGCAAGGAACTGTCCTGGAGCCAGGTCCTGCTGGCCGCGAACACCCCCATGATGCTGAAAGCCGCGATGGTCGACGGCCGCCCCGGCCTCGGTGTGATGGCTTCCGGGCAGGTCGCCGGCCTGATCGACGATCTGCCGTCCTGCGCCGAGCTCGTCGACCGTGTCATGGACGAAGCACATGCCACGCTCAAGCGGTTGCCATCTGTCCCATAGGGATGCTTCACCGCCCGTTGATGTCAGCCGGACGCGGCGATCCGCCCGTCCGGCCACGGAGCGGCACCGCTGGGCCGATGAGCCCGAAGGGCTTTGTGACTCATGACGGCGTACTGCTGAAAATCCGTCGCCTTCCTCCGGTCTCCCCCGGCCGGAGCAAGGCGGCAGCTCGTGTCAGCCGACGTTCATCCAGACGGCCTTCGGATCCATCCATTCGTGCAGGGCCGTCGAGCCGTTGGCCGTGCCGCCGTTCCCGCTCTGCTTGTGTCCCCCGAATGGCAGGGCCCAGTGCATCGCCTTGTAGGTGTTGACCCAGACGTTTCCGGCTCGGAGCCGGTCCGTCACCCGGTGGGCTCGACGCAGGTCCTCGGTCCACAGGCCGGCGGCCAGCCCGAAGGGGGTGTCGTTGGCCAGCTCGATCGCCTGCTCCTCACTGCTGAAGGGCAGCGCGACGGCGACCGGGCCGAAGATCTCCTCCTGGCTGATCCGCAACCTGTTGTCGTCCACGGCGAACAACGTCGGGTCGACATAGAAGCCTCCGCGCAGCGGCGAGCCGTCCTTGATCAGCTCCTCTGTCGTCCGGCCTCCGGTGACCAGCCGGGCACCTTCTTCCTGTCCGAGTCGCAGGTACGAGCGCACGGTGTCGTACTGGGCCTCGTTGGCGATCGGTCCCATGCCGGTCGACAGGTCCATCGGGTCACCGACCTCGATGGAAGCGGCGTGCGCGGCCAGCCGTTCCAGGAACTCGTCGTAGATGGAGACATCTACGAGCACGCGGGATCCGGCAACGCACGCCTGACCGGCGTTCGGGGTGAAGATGCCCGCACTTACACCGGTCACCGCGGCATCCAGATCGGCGTCCGCAAACACGATGTTGGGCGACTTGCCGCCGAGCTCGAGCAGCAGGTTCTTGATGTTCACGGTGGCGCGCTGCATGATGCTTCGCCCGGTCGCGGTGGAGCCGGTGAAACTGATCTTGCCGATGCCGGGGTGGCCAGCGATCGCATCGCCGACCTCCGAACCGCGTCCGGAGACCACATTCACCAGACCCGGAGGGAAGCCGAGCTCGTCGAACAGGCGGGTTGCCTCCAGGATCGAGGCGGTGGCCTGCTGGGCGGGCTTGACCACGATCGCGTTGCCCGCGGCGAGGGACGCCGCCACCTTGGCGAAGAACACGGGCAGCGGGCCGTTCCAGGGGATGATCAGAGCCGTAACCCCCACCGGCTCCCATCGGGTGTACGCGAACGCGCCGGGACGAATGTCCACCGTCGAACCTTGGAGGTTCTCGGCCAGTCCGGCGAGGTAGCGGATCTGCATGGCGGCACCGGGGATCTGGGCGAAGCGCGTCTCGCGCAGCGGACGTCCGTTGTCGCGTGTCTCCACCTCCGACAACCATTCCGCGCTGGCTTCGACGGCATCGGCCCACGCACGCAGCTTCGCCGCCCGCTCAGCCGCCGAAAGGCCCGTCCATGCCCCGCTGTCGAACGCCCGTTGAGCCGCCTGGACGGCAATGTCCACGTCCTCGGCGCCACTGGCGGGTATCCGTGCCCACGGCTGGCCCGTGGAAGGGTCGACGGACTCCAGCCACGCTCCCGAACGGGCTGGGCACCGTTCGCCACCGATGTAGTTGAGGAACTCTTGCACGTCCTTCTCCTCTCGCGGCGGTAACCGAGCAAGCGCTTGGGTGCAAGTGTCTCCCGTCTCGGCCTCGGGCGCTACCTCCTGGCGCCTCGAAAGCGGTCGGGTGCGGAGTATTGACGCCTGCGCGTGAGGGGCTGAAGGATCTAGATAAGCAAGCAATTGCTTGGTTTGGTGGTGCAGGGTGGCCCGGTTCTGGAGCGCTGCGGTGCATCAACGCGGCTGGATGAGCCCGCTCTTCACGTCATGACCGTGGCGAAGGTGATCCGAATGGAGGCACTGCGTGACAGGTCCATCGAACGTACCGCCGATGCGCTTCGGCATGTTCATAGCTCCCTTCCATCCGCCGGAAGGCAACCCCACCCTGCAGCTGCGCCGGGACCTGGAACTGGCGGCCAGGGCCGACAACCTGGGATTCGACGAAGTGTGGTTCGGGGAACACCACTCGGCGGGGTTTGAGACGATCGGCTCGCCCGAGCTGATGATCGCTGCGGCCGGTGAGCGGACGAAACGCATCATGCTCGGTACCGGCGTGAACTCGGTCAGCTACCACAATCCCTTGATCCTGGCCGATCGGATTGTGCAGCTCGATCACATGACGGCAGGCCGCGTGATGATGGGCATCGGGCCGGGACAGCTCCCCTCGGATGCGTTCATGCTCGGCATCGATCCGACCCGGCAGCGGGACATGATGGCACAGGCCATCGAAGCGCTGGTGCCCTTGGTCCGTGGCGAGACGGTCACCATGAAGACGGACTGGTTCGATCTGCACGAGGCGAGGGTGCAGTTGACGCCGTTCTCCCGGCACGGCATTGAACTGGCCGTCGCCTCCGTGTTCTCCCCGGCCGGCGTGACGCTCGCCGGCCGACACGGGCTCAGTGTGCTGTCCGTGGCGGCATCAGATCTTCGGGCACGCGGGCAACTGGCTGACAACTGGGCAGTGCACGAACGGGCGGCTGCGGAGCATGAGCAGATGCCGCGGCGCGACCGTTGGCGGGTCGTCGGGATGATGCACCTGGCCGAGAGCCGCGAGCAGGCCCGTCGAGAGGTCGAATGGGGAATCCTGCGCTCTACGGCGTACTTCGAGGGGCTGACCGGGCAGAAGATGCCGTGGCGGAGCTCGCCGCAGAACGCCGCTGACCAATGGACCAGCGAAGGCCTCCCCAGCTGGGGCGTCGGCGTCGTCGGCACACCCGACGACGCCATTGCAGCCATAGAGCGGCTGCAGGAACAGACCGAAGGGTTCGGCACATACCTGCTCAACGTGCACGACTGCGCCTCGTGGGCAGCGACGCAGCGCAGCTACGAACTGTTCGCTGAGTACGTCATCCCGCACTTCACGCGGTCCAATCGCAACCGTGAAGACAGCCGTGACTGGGCCCACCAGAACAGTGAGCGTTTCATCGGACGGATGACGCAAGCCATCACCGAGGCGACGCACAAATACACGGCGCCAGGGGCCATGCAGGGAACTGGAAGAGTAACCAACAGCCGTACGCCCCCCCGGATAGGAGCCGTCGCCCGAAAGGGAGGCGCAGAACGGCGCAGCACGAACTGGGGGGTGCCGGACCACGACGTTCTGCTCCGCCCCGGACCGCTCGGCCCGTGTGGTTGTCGTGGGGGGGGGGGGGCCGCGGGGCCCGGGGCGCGCCCGCCCCAAAAAGACCAACCAAACCCCGCTGAGG
>NZ_JBIWOE010000067.1:0-33348 GCF_044767585.1 Streptomyces sp. NPDC101225 | reverse complement strand
GGGCCCGTTCTCTCATGCCCGCGACCGCACCCGAACCTCAGTCCAGACGACCACCCGCTGCCGCTCGAACAAGATCCGGTTTGCCACAACGCACTCAGAGCTGGAAGGTGCGGCGGAGCCAGTTTGTGCGGGTGTCGCGGGCTGCGCGGCTGATGGTGGTGTCGGGGGCGAACTGGCCGAACAGGTGGAAGCCGCCGGCCCATACATGCAGGTCCGCGGCGCCGCCGGCGGCCCAGATGCCTGTGGCGTAGACAACGCTCTCGTCGCGGAAGACCTCGTTGCTGCCGACCTCGATGTAAGCGGGGGGCAGGTGGGAGAGGTCGGTGGCGCGGGCGGGGGCTTCATAGATGCTGACTTGGTCGGTTCCGCGGCGCTCTCCGAGGGCGGCGTTCCAGCCGGTGAGGTTGCTGGTGCGGTCCCATACGCCGATGCCGTCGTTCTGGTGGGTGGAGAGGGTCTCGTCGCGGTCGTCGAGGACGGGGTACATCAGCATCTGGCCGGCCACGGCGGGGCCGTCGTTGTCACGGGCCATGAGGGCAAGGGCGGCGGCGAGACCGCCACCGGCGCTGGCGCCGGCGGTGATGATGCGATCGGGGTCGATGCCGAGTTCTGTGGCGTGTTCGGCGGTCCACTTCAGCGCGGCGTAGGAGTCCTCGACGGCGGCGGGAGCGGGGTGCTCGGGGGCGAGCCGGTATTCGACGGTGACGGCGACCAGATCGAGTTCCTCGACGTGCTCCATCAGGGGGGCGATGCCGTTGAAGCGGTCGCCGAAGATCAGGCCGCCGACGTGGGTGAAGAAGAGGGCGGGCCCGGCGGTGTTGTGATCGGACCTGGCGAAGACGGACACCGTGAGGTCACCGGCGGGTCCGGGGATGGTGTGCACGGTGTGCGTGATGGGGCGGTCCTGGACGAGCTCGTCCGGCCCGGGTGTGAGCTTGGCGGCGCGCAGTGCAGGGATGTCCTCGGGGTGCAGCGACGGACTGAAGGTCTCCAGGATGGCGTCCAGGACCGGCTGGAGCTCGGCATCGAAGGGCGGGGAGGGGTACTTGGAGCTGGGCATGCTGGCCTCTGATGGTGGGGCCGCCCCACGTCGGGGCGGATACGGAATCGTCCGTGGAATGCGCGGACTCCCACACACTAGCACTGACTGACCGGCAGTCATTAGAGACTGGCTCCTCGTTCATTGCCCCTGGTGACACTTCGCGATCAGGCACGCACACCCCGCATGGGTGACTTACGGTCAGTCGGCGCATCGTGTTATACAGGCTGGGATGAGCTGAGGAGCCCGAAATGACCGCGCCCACCAGTAAGCGCAAGCGTGTAGCCAAGCCGCCGGAGGAACGGCGCAAGGACATCCTGGACGCCTCGGTGGAGGTGTTCCTGCGCAAGGGCATCGCCGACGCGAAGATCGAAGAGATCACGGAGCTTGCGGGCGTCTCGAAGGGAACCTTCTACCTGTACTTCAAGACCAAGGAGGAGGCCGCGGCCGCCGCCTGGGAGCGACACCTGAACGTCTTCGCCGAAGTCGGTGAGGCCATCCTCGGCGACACCGAGGTTCCCATCGATGTCCGACTGGTGGACGCGATGGAGTCGCTGTGCCGCTTCTCGCTCCGCCACGCCGACATTCATCGCGCCTTGTACGACGCCGCGGGCGCCGAACAGGTCAAGATCGCCGCGAACGAACGGCTCATCCGCCTGATCTGCGATGCGGTCGGCTCCGGCGTGGACGCCGGGGACCTTCGGTGCGCGCACCCGGAGATGATGGCTAGGGCCCTCTACCACGGCTTCTGCGGAGCAGTCACCGACGCTGTCACCGGCTTTGTGCCGATCGACCACGATGAGGTCATCCAAACTGCCGCCGAGATGACCCGCGCCACCTTCGGCCTGTCCTAGTACGGGTGCTTCTGTCTGCCCTGCCGTGGGCTGCTGCGGGTCCGGGACGCTGGTGAGGTTCGTTCCGGCCGAAACCGAGGTTTCTGTGATGCCGGTGAGCTCGCAGGTCAGCATGGTACCGAGGGCCGTCCGCGGGAACCGTGGAGTGTTGCTGTGAGCACGTGCGTCAGAATTCCTGATCCACCCTGGCCCTCCCGGAACGGCGTACTGCTGGGCCGTTGAGGGAGGGACCGGGGCATGGATGTACTGCACGAACGCTGCGCGGGGCTGGACATCAGCAAGAAGGACGCCAAAGCCTGCATCCGCACGCCGAGCACGAAACGCCGGGGCTCGTTCACGAACGAGACCACGACGTGGGGATCAACGACGAACGCGGTCCTTGCCCTGCGCGAACACCTGCTGGCCGCGAACGTCACTCTGGTGGTCATCGAGGCGACCTCGGACTACTGGAAGCCGTTCTACTACCTGCAGGCCGAGGACCTGAACGTGATCCTGGTCAACGCCCGGCAGGTCAAGAACCTGCCCGGCCGCAAGACCGACGTCTCCGATGCCGCCTGGCTGGCCCAGCTCGGCGCCCACGGCCTGGTGAGGGCCTCGTTCGTGCCGCCGCAGCCGGTCCGTGAGCTGCGGGACCTGACCCGGGCCCGCACCCAGATGACCCGCTAACGCGGCCAGATCGTCCAGCGCCTGGAGAAGCTCCTGGAGGACACCGGCATCAAACTCTCCGCGGTCGCATCCGACATCATGGGCGTCTCCGGCCGGGCCATGCTGGAGTCCCTCATTGACGGGGAACGCGACCCTCAGACGTTGGCGGCCCTGGCCAAACGCAAGCTCCGCAACAAGATCCCCGAACTCACCGAGGCCCTCACCGGGCGCTTCCGCGAACACCACGCGTTCCTGACCCGGCTGCACCTGGACCACTACGACCAGCTCACCGACGCGATCAGGCAGCTGGACGAGCGGATCGAGGAGGCGATGGCCCCCTTTCGCACGGTCCTCGACCTCCTGGACACCATCCCCGGGATCAACCGGGCCGTCGCCGAGGTGATCATTGCGGAGACCGGCGGCGACATGAGCCGATTCACCTCCGCCAAACACCTCGCCTCCTGGGCCGGGGTCTGCCCCGGCCACCACGAGTCCGCCGGCCGCACCAAGAACACAAAGGTCCGCCCCGGCAATCCGTATCTCAAAGGCGCCCTCGGACTTGCGGCGTTCGGCGCGGTCAGAACCAAGGACACCTACCTGCAGGCCCGTTACAAGCGACTCACCGCCCGCCGCGGCCCACTCAGGGCCCTGGTCTCCGTCGAGCACTCGATCATCACCGCGATCTGGCACATGCTCACCGACAACATCCCCTACCACGAACTCGGCGGCACCTACTTCACCCAACGCGACCCCGAACGCGCCACCCGCCGCGCGATCACCGCACTCAACCAGCTCGGCTACACCGTCACCCTCAACCCCCTGGAAGGCGCAGCCTGACCCACCAGAGCCCGGACACCCGGCGCCGCCACGGCCCCGGGCACCCAGCTCTGCCCACACCCACCCTGACCTGCTGCTATTTACGCGTCAGCTACGCCCGTCCGTCCGTCCGTCAGTCGGCTCGGGCACCGTGGGCGCACCCTCCACCTGACCGTCATCTGGCAGGTCCAATACGGTGCTGGTGCCGACAGCGGCCAGTGGACCGAGACGCGTGCAACTACCCAGGGCGCACAGGTCGTCGCCTCCTGAACACCCACTCGCCATGGCCCCGACCACCCCGACCATGGTCAGGTTTCCGCAGGTCGTCGGTGCGGGGTGTGGTGAGCGCGGGCCTATTCGGCGGCAGCCTGGGCCGTCCAGAACCACGTCATGATCCGCAGCAGATCCGGATCGAGCAATTCGACGTCATCGACGTGTGCACGGTGGGCCCATACCTGCCAGCCCGGACCGCTCATGGCCTCCTCATACGCGACGATCACACCGTCCGCCGGGTCGGTGATCAGCCCGTCGCATGCCCGGCAGACGTGCAGGACCGCGTTCATGACGCACCGTCTGGGCAGTGGCACCCGCACCTGCAACGCGGGATCAGCAGCAGGCCGCCTGCGTGCGGCAGCGGCACGTCTGTGGCCTGCCGGCACTCCTGGTGCAGATCCGCATAGCCTGGCCGCTGCGCCAGCGTGCATTCACTCGACAAGGTCACCTCGTCGGTCGTCGGCGCGCTCATGCGCACTCCCGCCGGAGGGCCTCGGCGAGCTTCAGCGCGACGTCGACGTGCACCCGCCCGAGGTTGATCAGGTTCAGCGCGGGGGAGGCCGTGTCGGTTCCCAGGGATGGCAGGGCGATCCCGGCCGCCGTCAGCGCTCCGCGCAGCAATTCGACTGCCTCAGTGGCTTCGGCCGGGCCCGACGTGTGTGCAGTGGTCATGAACTCAACCTGGCGGCCGCGCAGTTGAGACGGACAGCGAGTATGCGCGACTATTCTTGGAAAGGTACCGGCTTATGCCGAACAATTCTCGTGGAGGGGCGGGGAGGCCATAGCCGGGCGGAACGCTCCGGCGACAAGATCGAGAGACGGGAGCACAACTCGACCAGGGAGGGGCACATGACGCGCACCATCCGCTTCAACGGCACCGGCAGCGGGGACACCGGCTGCCCAGCGATCCATGAGGACACCGACACCGGCCAGGTGATCGTGCACGGGCCGCCCCTGACCAAGCCCGAGGATCTCGCGCAGCTGAAGCACCTCGGCCCTGGCGAGGTCGCCGTCGTCGTGCCGCGCGAGCTGATCACGGACTGGGCCCCGAAGGACGCCACGAGGCAGGCGAAGATCATCGATCTCGCAGCCTTCAACCGGCTGTTCGAGATCTTCGAGCACACCGCCTGGCGGCTGGAGACCCGGAGCCGGTACGCGTCCGACGAGTCCACCCCAACCTACGCGCAGTACCTCGCCACAGGGCACGTCGACTGGGACATGAGTACCTGGTACTGCGAGACGATCAGGCGCCAGACAGCGGCCGGCAAGACGGTCGCCCGCGTCCGGGTGGTCGACGACCCGGCCACCACCGGCCAGCGCTACCTCATGGTCAACGCCGAGCGGAACACCCACCTCGGGGAGGACATCCGCACCCTGCGCCGATCGGATGCCGACCGGCTGCGGCTCGGCAGTGAGGACTTCTGGATCTTCGACTCGCGCCTTGTCGCCCGGCTGAACTTCACCGACGCGGACGAGCTGACCGACGTGGAGCTGATCACCGAACCGGCCGAGGTGATCAGGTACGCCATGCTCCGGGACGCCGCCTGGCACCACGCTGTCCCCTTCCAGCAACACGCGGCGCAGGCCGGCTAGAAGGGCGAGACGGTACCGGTGACGACGGACTACCAGCAAGCACGCGAGGCCCTCGGCGTGCGCCTGCGCGAGCTGCGCATGTCCGCTCCGGACGGACGTCTCACCGGTACCCGCCTCGCGCAACTCCTGGGCTGGCCACAGCCCAAGATCTCGAAGATGGAGAACGGCAAACAGACCGCCACCCCCGAGGACCTGAAGGCGTGGGCCGAGGCGACCGGCCAGCCCGAGGCATACAGCGAACTCCTCGCCCGGCTCAGGGGATTCGAGTCGCACATCCGGTCCTGGAGGCGCCAACTCGCCGCCGGGCACCAGCCAGTCCAGCAGACCGTCGCCGCCGAGTACGAGCGCTCGGCCGTGGTGCGCGGCTTCGAGAGCGTCACCGTGCCAGGCATCCTCCAGACGGCCGACTACGCGCGGCATGTGTTCAACCGGTACGCAGAGCTCCAACGCTCACCCCGCGACACCGAAGCAGCCGTGCGCTCTCGCCTCAAGCGCCAGGAGTGCTTGTACGACGCCCACAAGCAGTTCGAGATCCTGATCGGTGAGGCCGGGCTGAGGTCCCTGATCTGTCCGCCCTCGGTACTCGCCGCGCAGCTCGACCGCCTCGCCGGCTTGATCGGCCTCGACACCGTGCGGCTCGGAGTCATCCCCTTCACTGCCTCGCTGAAGATCCCGCCGACCGGCGGCTTCTGGGTGCACGACGAGAGACTCGTCATGGTCGAGGTCTGGCACGCCGAACTCTGGGTCGATGACGCCGACTCGATCGCGCTGTACCTGAGGACCTGGCGCACCCTGCGAGAGTCGGCCGTGTTCGGCACCGACGCCCAGAACCTGATCAGCCATGCCCGTCGCGAACTCAACGGCGCCTAGACTGCCCAAAGTTACCTCGGGGCAACGCTCCGCCGACAGGTGCGCGCTCTGTGTATGCCGCTGAACAGCGAAGCCCGCGAGCCTGCGAGTACAGCCAGTTCGAGGACATCGTCACCGAAGGCGCCGCGCCGCCTCCGGCGGACAGTCCAGCGCACTTGAGCCGCCCCTCGAAGCCGAGACCAACCGCCTCGCCCGCACCGTACAGGTGCTCAGGCGCATCCACCCCCGTAACCCGCACCGTTAAAGATCTCCAGACGGGTGGCTCAGCGCAGGCAACCGCTGAACACGCAACAACCAAGATCAGCCGCCAAATTTGACGCCCTCTCCTGCAGGAGGCGGTGAGCCTGTCACTGAGGCACGGCGGGACGGCTTACCTGGTCGGTGGCGAGGGCGGAGGTCGTCGGGGTGGACTGGACGGCGTAGCTGTCGACGAGGGAGAAAGCGGCCACGTAGCGGTGCGCGGCGTAGGCGGAGCGGCTGACCGTGTCGGTCAACAGGGGGTGCCAGGCGAGGTAGACGGTTCCATCGTCCGCGTACTTCTCCAGTGTGCCGCCCGTCTGGATGTCGCCGGTCTCCGCTGTGGGCGTGCACGGAAGCTCCGCCACTGCCACTCGCAGCCGGACGCCGAGCCCGCCGTGTCGAAGGTCGTGCTTCTTCGTGGCCGGGCTGTACGTCGTGGACAGGCAGATCGGCCGCGAACCCGGGGGTTTGGTGCTTCCTTGCTGCGACGCGTCCGGGGACGGGTCACCGCCGGCCTGGCTCATCCAGGTCGCCATCCCGGTCAGCGTGTTCGGGGACGGACCCGAGCCCGCCCACTCCTGCTCGGCCAGCACCGCGTCGAGTTGGTGGAGGCGCGTGCGGATGTCCCCGTCGAAAGCGAGGTAGAGGACGCTGCTGCGCGCGCAGTTGATCGGTGCCCAGCGCGCTGGCCCAATGAACGAGTTTTGGTTCTCCGTCTGGCAGGAGTCCGCCTCCGATGTGCCGAGCGGAACGGCCCAGGGCAGCGCCTTCGTCAGGTTCGTCAGGCGAGCGGAACTCATCCGTGCCGCGGCCGCGTCGGCGGTCCGGGTGGCGGCGGAGTGCGCGAAGGCGCCGACATTGGGCGGCGTCCGGTCCAAGGTGCGGTGAATCTGCCACAGCGCGCCGAGCACCAGCGCGCACACCACGCCGACCGCGACCAGCACGGCGATCAGGCATCCGTCTGCCAGTGTCCCCGCCCGGCCGCGTCCCCCCGTTGGATGATCCATGTCTGCATGGTCGTGGGCGAACACCGGGTTTGGGACAACGGACCGGTCTCCGTACGGTCTCGCCAACCGCAACGGCCCCTGAGCGACTTTGGTGAAGTTGGCTGCTGATCCTTTAACGCGTACGCGTTGACGATGCAGGGCCTGATCGACTGCGGTGCGGACCGCTTCAGCGGTCGTGTGGACGCGCTTGGGGTGGTCCTCGTACTTCGCCGAGCGCCATATCCGCTTGATGTCGTTCAGCTCGGGGTTGCGAGGCGGGAGTTAGAAGAGTTCGACGCTGGATGGTGGCCAGTTCCTCCCGGCGCCCTTTGAAGACCCGGGTCACGTGCGCGGAAGCGTTGTCCAGGACGATGGTGCACGCTCGGACGAGAGTGAAGCTCACGGGGGCCAGTGCGGCGGTTCCACCAGGCAGGCGGGTCAGGCGCGTGCACACGAACTCCAGCAGCATGATCGTGTCGATCTTGCCGCAGGTCGTCTCCCGGACCAGATCGGCGTGCAGTCCCACAGCCAGGGCCCCAGGACGTTCTCGCGCCGGCCCTTCTTGTCCTCGTGTGGCATGACGGGCCGCGCGATGGCGCTCTGCTCGCTCAGTAGAAGCTTTTCGACGGCGTGGGCGTGGCGCTTGTGCTTGCTTGGAGCTGGGCGACGCGATGGTTGTAATCGTCGACGGTACTGGGCTGCAACACGTAATCTTCGATCTGACCGTCCGGTTGGGGCGCGCGGAGGGTCAGCTTGCCTTCGGTGAGGGTCCCGTTGAGGGCCGTATCTCCGAGTCCATAGTCCAAGGTCAGGGTGACCCGTGAACCGTGCAGGGTCCCGGTGACTTTCGCGTGCTGGTGGTCGACACGTGTCCCAGTGATCTCGGACGTGTCGAACGTGCCGGTGATGTTCGCACCCTGCACATCGGTTTCGATCAGGGTGACCGAGTTGTAGTCGGCGCCGACGAGCGTATGCGGCATCCCGCCCGGAGCGGCCTGCGGTACGGCGGGGGCACCATCGCTGTGACCAGCCTGGTTGCACCCGGCAAGGATGAGTATGCATACGAGGGCGGCCAGTGCCGTGCGTCTGATGTTCATGAAGTCCCCCAAGACTGTTGCGCCGACCGTAACGCCAGCGGGCGAGGCCGACACCATGCTCCGGGAACAAAGCTACGTGGTACCGAAGGTGAACCGCCGCCCCACCGCGGGCGGACGAGCGGAGCTTCTTCGCACCCGGTGTGAACGGGCCACTTGCGGGCGCTGTCTCGCTCACCCTCCCCGTCAGCGCGCGGCGGCGCCATGTTCCGCAGTACGGGGAGGCGGCAGGCGGCCAGCAGCGAACACGGCCAGCTCTGCGGCGTCCTGCGGGCGCGTTTACCGGCGACACCCCGTCGGCGGGGCGCGGGAGTGGTCGCCGACGGGGCGTCACGTGCTCGGTGCGTGCAGCAGGGCTGCGGGCAGGTGGCCCGGCTCGTTGGCCAGCTCCCAGCCGTGGGCCTGATCGGCGGGTGCGGCCGAGGCGCTCGAGGTGGAAGAGCAGGGATCGGCGGCAGGAAGGTGAGTCCGTCGGGGCGGGGGACTGTGATCGTTTGCGGACGGGAGGGAGCGGAGGCCGGGACCGGGTGGGTCCCGGCCTCCGCTCCCTCCCGTCCGCTGGTCGCCCTCGCGGACTCGAAGCGGCAACCCTTGCACAATCCACCAATAATGAGTGGATTATTCTGCAAAGATAGTGAGCATGGGTACCTCGGTGTGTGATTTTCCCTGTCATGACGGGGAGTCAGGGTCTTGGAGGGTGAGTGAGCCAGTCGCCGCAGGAGGGGATCGTGGTCAGTGCGACCACGGCCCGGACCACCTTGTACTCCTTGGTGAAGCTCGCCGAGGAGGAGGGGCGCACCACGGTGATCACCAAGCACAGGGTGCGTGTTCTGCTGGCGCCGCTGGACCGGCTGCCGGCAGCCCGGAGGGCGGATGCTTTCCCGGCTCACGTGCTGAGCGCGGCGCAGCGGGATCTCGGTGATCTCATCACGCGGGCGGCGCGGGGTGAACCGCAGGTCCTCCTGCGTAACATCACACCGGTCGCGGTCCTGCTTCCCGCCGCCCCCACCTCACGTGCCCTTTCGTCCGACATGGTCGCGCGTCCCGGCGTGGCACCCGCAGGAGGTGCGGTGAACAGTCAAGGCCCCCAGGACCGCAGCAGCGCGCCGCGCAGGCTCGCCACACTGGGTGAGACCTCCGTACTGAGCGGCAGCCTGGTCGGCGGCGCCATGTTCGGACTGCCTGGTCTGGACGCCGCGACGGGCGGACTGCAGCCGGGCCGGCTGACGCTGGTGGCAGCCGCCCCCAACGTCGGCGGAAGCCTGCTGGGCCTTGCCGCGGCCCGGCGAACCGCGCTGGCCGAGTGCCGTGCCGTCTTGTACGCGGCCTCGGGACCCAACCGCGACGACATCTTCCGCCGGATCATCTCCGCCGAGACGGGGGGCGACTACCCGCGCCTGAAGCAGGGTCGGCTCACCGAGCACGAGCAGCAGGTCGCCCGCCAACTGGTCCAGGCGGGCAACGAGTTGTACATCGACGACGGCAGCAACCTGACCGCCGAGGACATCGCAGCGACCGCCCCCGAGGTCAGCAGCCTTGCGCTCGTGGTCGTCGACCGCCTCCAAGCCGCGGCCAGCCCCCGCCTGCCCCTGTCCGGAGAGGGTCTCCCGCACGCCTCGCAGGTGCTGGCCACCCTCGCCCGCAGTCTGCAGGTTCCGGTGCTCGCGGTCGTGGACAGCGACGACCCAGCGCTCCTGGCCCTCCTGGACGCCGACGTCGTGGTGATGCTCACCGCCACCGATGCCCCGGACAGGGTCCACGTAGCTGTGACGGAACGCGACGTCGGCACGATCGGCTCGGCGTACCTGCGACCCGACCTGCTCCACGCCCGCTTCCTGGACGCCGACGTTGCCCCCCTCGATGCCGCCCCCAGCCCCGAGGGCGCCGCCTCCTGGCAGGTGGGCGGCGGCACGGCGGCGCTGGAATTGGCCGAAGCCGCCCTTCCCTACACATCCGGCCAACACCGGGGGGTCCCCGCCGCCCTCACCCACGGACTCGCCGCATGGCGCACCGCGGTCGCCGGCGGCGACCAGGAAACCCTGAAGGAGATCCTGCCCTCGCTGCTGCGGGCCGCCGCGACAGTCACCCAGTGGCCCAACACGCATGAGGGACACCGCCTCACCGCCGCCCTGCGCCTTTACGGCCCGCCCGGGTCCGCCCCCACCGCACCCGACGCTCCGGCCGTGGCCGGTGCTCCCGCCGACCACGCCCCGGCGGACAGCGGACAGGACCAGGACGAAGGCGAGGTAGCGGAGAACGAGGAGAGGCCGGACGGCGAGCTGGCCCCCGGAGATGAGGAAGAGGAGCCGGAAGGAGCGGTCTTCCCCGCCCTGAGGATCCTCAAAGACGCGGTCAAGAAGTCCAAGATGCACCCGATCCCGGTCATCCGGCTCGACGAACGCGACAGCGGCCCCTGGCCGTTGATCAGTGAAGACATGGACGGCGAGCCCCGCTGGATCCACCCCGACGTCACCAGCACCCGCGTTGCCCACATCCGCGCGAACGGGCGGCGCGTGCGCCGCGACCAGCTGGACGTGCCCGACTCCTTCGGCGAGGGCACGCTGTGCCTCATCGACCGCAACGGCAGCTACCCGTCCGCCTGTTCAGGCGTCCCCCTCGCCCCGAACAAGCTCCTGCACACCGGCCCGCTGGACGCCTACGACAAGACCCGGGCCGGCATCTACCTCATCGACATCCCCGCCTGGCCGCGCACCGACATGCCGCACCCGCTGGGCCGCCTCATCGACCGGCCCGACCAGCACGGCCACGTCTGGGTGACCACCCCGCACATCAAGCAGCTTCAGAGGCTGCACCGGGACGGCCACCTCGACGCACCGGCGACCATCCACGACTCGTGGACCGGCAAGTACAACGAATCCCTCTTCAAGCCCTTCTACGAGGCCGCCCGCAAGACCCGCGCCGAACTCGTCCAGACCGGCGGCGCCCCCTACAAGACGTACAAGACCCGCCTCTCCATCGCATTGCGCCTGCTGTGGCCCAAGCGGGAGGCCCAGAACTCCCCGTTCTGGCGGCCCGACTGGCGCATGAGCATGGTCGCCGAGGCATCCGTGAGGCACTGGACCATGGCCTTCAAAGCCGTCCAGGAAGGCCACACCCTCCTCGCCCTACGCAACGTCGACGCCGCCATCTTCTGGACACCCCCCAACACGCCCCCAGCCACCTACCGGATCGGCACCGGCTTCGGCGAAGTCAAGGCCAAGTTCATCCAGCCCGGCCACATCATCCCCGAAGGTGAGGACTGATGGCCGGACCCACCGGCCACGGCCACTCCCTCGGCGCCGCCCTCAACGACCTCCTCCACAGCCAGGTCACCCCCCGCCACCGGCTGTCCACCTACACCGCCCAGCACTGGCACGCCCAGCTCAGCCAGCTCACCGGCACCCACCGCGGCCACCAGGCCCTCACCGACGCCGGACTCAACGTCACCACCAAGACCCTCATCAACTGGCTGTCCGACCCCGAGTACAACATCCGCCGCAGCTACATCGACCTCATCCACACCGCCTACGAGAACACCGCGATCGTCCCCGCCGACCCCGTCCCCGACCACGTCAAGAACGGCCAGTTCGAGATCAGCGGCATCGTCAAGACCGGCGACGACGAACGCGAACGCGGCACACGACGGGCGGCGCCCCTGCGCATCGACGCGAGCAGGGGAAACTGGCAGGCAATCGAGGAACTCTGGCTGTCCGGCGAACTCACCGACGACGAATTCGAGGACCACTTCGTCGACGACGTCATCGTGGCAGACATCGGTGAAGGCACCGACGGATGGGAATTTGGCGGCAGCACGTACTCCGTCGAACTCAGGTGACAGCACGCCCCCGTCTTCTGCCCCGCCCACGCGGTGGGTGCCGGCCGCCCACGGCGCGGGCACCCGGCGGCGACCACCGAGCCACAGCCTCAGCAGCGGGACCCATCGGCGAGCAACTCACCGAGCACACGGCGCACACAAACCCCGGACGAGCAACCGCGGGAGTTGACGAGACGCTCGTCGTTGTAGAGGTCGAGGCGAGGCTGCACAACCCACCCAAGTCCTGCTCGATTTCCCCGCAGCAGAGCGGGACCACCCCCACTTCACACCTCTTGCCTCGCCGTCAACTGCCGCCTTCCTCCTCGTCACAGCTGGCACCGCTGTCAGTGCCTGATGCAAGGCTGTCCTCATGACATGTCTTGCATCCTTGACTCTCACTAGCGAGGACTCGCACGCCTTGGCCGCAGGCAGAGACATTCCTGCCCTGTGGGAGGCCGACGGCTTCCACCGCTGTGAACTGACCGGCTCCCACGCTGGCCGCCACGTCGCCCTGGTGGACCCCCTGGCCTGGGACGAGGATCCGCCAGTGGAGACGTACTGGCTGTGGTGGGACGCGACCGGCCACACGCTCACACATGCTCCGTCCTGCGCGAACTGCCACCTGCCCAGCAACCACCCAGCCAACTCCGGCTGTAGCGCGGACGCCGACCGATGCCACGCCAGCGTCACCATCAGTGATGACGACCGCATGATGCTCGAGGAACTTGACGACGCCGCACACCAGGCAGAAACCGACCACCGCTGCCAATACACGACAGGCCACGACGGCCTCCACGTCTGCCTGGCGCAGAGCCAGGACAGATCCGACGGCACCAGCACCGACTGGTGGACCTGCTGGCCCGCCACCCCGCAGGCGAGTTACCGCATCGCCGTCCTGCCCGTTTGTCCCGCCACTGCCGCCGACCACCATGACGACGGACTGTGCCTGCACCCGGCTGGCCACCCAGGCAGCCACTGGTGGTGAACTGCTTCCCGGGGAACGAGCGGTGACTTCGTCAACGGTGCCACCGACAGCCAGATGAGTGATCCACCGGCCAGCAAGAGTGTCTCCGCCACGCCGGGCGTGAACGGTGGCAATGGCAGCGGCGGCGGTGTCAACGGCAGCGAGAACGGAGGGTTCTTCGGCGGGCCGACGGGATGACCCACACAGAGGGGCCGACTCCGGCGCAGCCTCGGCGCAGTTGCCGAGCGCGCCGAATCACCTGGTTGGCCCGGCCTGAAGCCGGACTGCCCGGGCACACGCAGGCTCGGGCCCCCGTGCGTTCTCCTCCAGGCGTGCCGCGGGGCCGCGTGAGGAGTGGTGCCGCAGCCCAACCCCCCGAGTGGGCTGCGGCACCCCCGACGATGTGACCTTTCCGCGCAGCTGAACAGCAGTAAGCCAGACCTCGTGGCCTCCTCCACACGGGGGCAGCGCCGCCGAGGCGGTGCGGAGCGGTACCTGCCTCTGCTACTTCACCGTGGCGGCGTCCGACCGGCGAACCGGCTGTGTGAGGCGCGCCCACAGGGGATTGCTGGATGCCCTGGGGCGAGTCAATGCGGCGGCAGGAGTGGCGAGTTCCAGCGGCCGCGGACGGCGTCTGCCCAAGGAGTCGTGGCGTACAGGGCGTTGGCGTGGCGGGGCGCACAAGGCAGCAGAGGCCCTTGAGATGTGCGCCCGGCGGGCCAGGGGGCGTGCGGCATGAAGCGATGACCACCTCTTGTGCCCGATTGATTCATCTCTGTACGGGGCACTCCGGTTATGTACTCTTTCCGACCTCAACTCGGCTGTCCCGTAACAGAATTGACAGCGCAATAGTTCCTGACAGCGGCAGCTAGGCGACAGGGCGAGAGGGCGCCGCGATGAGGTGCCGGCAGCGACCGCCTGTTGGTTAGTCGACATGTTGCCGCAGCGCGACGACCCTCGGAATTAGGTTCGGGATTCTGGACGCAATCCATGCCCCGTAGATATTTTTTGGAGCCCGTCCGTTCTCCCAGAATTCGCTGCTCGAGCCGCTGGGAAGGCAATGGTGAATGCTTGGATCATTCTTGTTCTGCCGGGGCGGGGGACTGTGCCGGTGGCCGGCGGTGGCGGTGGTTAGGTAAGGCTGCGGTGACCGAATCTGGCGACTCGTGAACGGGCCCAATCATTTGATAACGCTGTCATGCGGGTGTGTAGAGCGGCCTGTCTCGCCCCAGAGCGAACAAAAGGGGCGAATCATAAAGCGTTCGAGGGCTCCTCGTTGACGTGTCCAGTTCGGTTGATGGTTGTGTAACAAAACCCCTGAGCGAAGGGTTTTGTGCTGGCCATCCGGTGGTAGACCCCTTCTGGCGCTTGATCGGGAGTGACCTTAACGCTGCTGGTGGTGTTAACTGGGCACTGGTCTGATCCTTGGTGGGTCCGGACCTTTCCGGGAGGTCTTGAGGGTGGTGCCTCAAGACCTCCCGTTTTTGCTGCCTGTTCGCATGCGGGCCACCTGTCGCTCATCTGAGGAAAAACCTTTCAGGCGCCCCCGTGTATATCCCGGAAGAAGATCTGAGGAATCCTGTCGCATTGCAGTCCGCCTAATATGTCGCCGTGCGGAGCGCTCTCTGTAACAAACCCCTGATCGAGGGGGTTCCGGATGCGATCTTCCTCCTGCACAGGGCCTTCGAAAACGCGACTGGCCCTTCGCTCGCGCAGAGGGGTAGCGTTAACTCGCCCAACGTACTAACCCACCCTGCCCGGTCTCACCACCCGGGCAGTACGTACCTCCCGGAAAGGACAACGGACCCACCACCTGGGGCCCCGCCCGTACAGCGGGGTCCCAGCGGAACACCCGAAGAGGGATCTGACCATGTGCACCGCCAACGACGACGGCGCCACCTGGCCGTCGGGCCGCGGACACCGCGGCACCCCATCCATGACGTGCCGTCACCCCGGCGCTGAACGGGGCGCATACGCCGGAGCGTGCTCCGCCCCGGCCACCGGACGGGGGGCCTGATGCCCCCAGCACTCGACACCTCCCGGCCGACCGACCTATCGGGCCACAAGAACAAGCCCGAGGGAAGCTTCCTGCAACAGCTGACGACCGAAACCTGGGACGTGCTCCTGCAGTCGGGCCTGCGTGGCCGCATCTTCGGCCGGGACGAACTCCTGCCGCTGGACGCGGAAGACAGCGACGTCTACATCATCTGGGAAGGCGTCGTACGCCAGGACCGCGCCCCGCTCGGCACCGGGCCGGGCATGCCGACGATCACCCGGTTCAGGGGCGGCGGCCAACTGGTCGGGGAAGCCAAACTCATCACCCCCGACTCGACCGTCCGCACTCGCTGCCTGACGAAGACCGTCACCGTCTCCTGCGACGCACGGTACTTCAACGTCCTGCTGCACCGACTGCCCGAGGTCCAACTCGCCCTGCTGCGCAGCCTGGAGGACCGCAACCGCAGCGACGAACTCGTCTACACCATGGCCACACGGCCGCCGCTCGAGCGCGTCAGCAGACTCCTGGCCCACCTCGCCCACACCGCCGGCGTCCCCGACCCCCGGACGTCCACCGCCACCGTCATTTCCGGCCCGACCCAGAAGGACATAGCCGCCGCCCTGCAGATGGCCGTCTCCACGACAGAGAACGCGGTGCGGACCCTGCGCTACACGGGCGTTATCGAAGCCCGCTACCGGCAGTTCATCATCCGCGACGTCGACGCGCTGAGCCACTTCGCCGGGACCTGACACCACCCCGGCCGACCGGACCCACCAACCTCACGCCGTCCCCGCCCCTGGCAGGGGACGGCTGCACCCTGAACGGACCCCACAGCATGATGACCAGCACCACCACGCTGGCGGCCGGCACCGGTGCCGGCACCTTCGCGGTGACCGCCGTCTCCGCCCTCATCATGGGCGCCCTCGCCACCTACACGCTCCTGCACCACAAGCGGGTCTTCGCCTGGATGCAGAAGATCCGCCGCAAGGACGAGGCGAACACCGAATTCGACAAGCTGGACGGCTGGCTTACCGACCTCTACAAGGCCCAGTGCCGCCTCGCCCAAAAGCCCAGCCGCGCCGACGACTTCGAGGACCTCTCCCAGACAGGGAACATGATCAAAGGCGTCGCCGACCACACGGAGGCCCTCCGTCCCGAACTGGCCAAAGTCGTCGCGCGGGTCGAGGAATATCTCGCCACCGCCCTGGCCGAGCCGGGCGCGGCGGTGAAGGTGAGCCTCCTGGAGCACCGCACCCAGCTCGTTAGGGCCATGAAGCAGGAGAACGCACGCAGCGAGCTGGCACGGGCCGTCATGGCCGCCCAGCAAAAGATCGCAGCGCTCCGGCGCAATTGACCACAGAAGCGCGGCAGAAGCCGCCCGGCGGCGTGCGCGAGACGGCAACCGCCTGCCTTCGCAGGCTCGCTGGTGCTCGCCGCGCCACGCACCAGACCATCCCCTCAGCGGCACCGGGTCCGTCACCACAGCCGGCAGACGCCGGTCCGGACCCAGTGCCGTGGGCGGCGCCGGCAATCCACGCGCCCTGGCGCTCCGCCAGCGGCCATCTCGAATGTGCCACTCGCAAGGTATGCCAGGGGCGACCGGTCACCCAGGACGCACTCGCCCAGCTCGGCCAGCAGGTCGAGGAGGCGGTGCCGGCTACGGGAAGCGCCGAGCTGACCACCCACGACGTGGGGCTGTCCATACTCGGCCCGTTGCAGGAGCTTGACCTCGTCGCATTTCTGCGATTCGCCTCCGTCTACCGGGCGTTCGACTCGCTCGACGACTTCGAGGCGGCCACCGCGGAGCTGCGCGAGGCGTGGCGTTGGAGCGTCGCTCCTATGAAGTCGATCTGGGGCCCGCGAAGGTAAGCCCTCACTCACGCACCTGACACTTACTCTTACCGCTGTCTAGGGTAATGGTATTCTTACGGTGGACGTTGTAAATAGAAAGAGGTACAGTGAATAAGGACATCCAACAGCTGATCAAGAAGCTGGTGAGCCAGAACTTCGTGGTCAAGCCGTTGAAGAGCAACCACTACGCGGTCTACCTCGGTACGACCTGGGTCACGAATCTGCCCTGCACGCCGTCGAGTCCGCGCACGATCAAGAACTGCAAGGCCGCTTTGAAGCGGTACGGCTTCCACGAGTAGCGCCGTGCCGGGGAGGAGGCCGCCGGGGTGGCGCCCGGCGGCTATGCCTCCCGTTCGTCAGGAACACAGAACAAGGAAGGAAGTACACCTCATGTCTCAGGCGTGGACCGTCTACGTCGAGCTGGCTGCCCGCGACACCGCCGACTCGATCATCGAGGAGCTGTGCGAGCGTCTCGCCGACTGCGATCCCGCCGTGGGCGTCGCGCCGAATGGCAATCTCTCGGCCCGGGTGTGGGTCGATACCGGCACCGCTCGGCAGGCCATCGATGTCGCCCTGAAGGAGGTCACCGCGGCGGCCAAGGCGCTCGGTATCGATCAGACCGTCATTGGAGTCGAGCTGCTCACCGAGGGGGAGCTGGACCGCCGCAACGCTGAGCCGATCGTTCCCGACCTCGGCGGAGTGTCTGAGATTGCTGAAATGCTCGGAGTCGGTAGGCAGCGCGCGGCACAGCTGACGCAGCGCGATGACTTCCCTTCGCCGGTGGCGCAGTTGAAGGCCGGACCGGTCTTCTTTAAGAGCCAGGTCCGAGGTTTTGAAGCACGCTGGGATCGCCATGGGGGACGCCCGATCAAGCCGGTTAAGCTGACTGACACGGAGCGCAGGCTGCTGGAGTACTTGGCGAAGGCTGCGGCTGCGACAGACAGCGAGCCGATTCGCGGCTGGCTCACTGAAACACCCGAGGACGACAGCGCGCACCTGACGGTCGTCTGGCACAAGGGCTCTCTGCAGGCCCGCTACGCCAGCCATCTCGAGGCAGTGCGCGATTCGCTGCGCAAGCTCTCCCGCGAACGACTGGTCTCTGTCGCCGTGCAGGGCGAGACCGATGAGGAGACCGTCGTCGACCTTGCTTTGACCTCCAAGGGCGAGCGGGTGGCCGCAATGCACTAGCACCTCAGCTCTATACGCAACGTCCACGCTATGGCCCGCTGCACCAGCAGCGGGCCATAGCGCTGTCAAGCGCGCGCAGTACTCCGCCGCAGACCGACGCGAGCTATCGTCAAGACTTGTGGCTCAGTGATCAGAACCAGTTGATTGTGTCCTTCAGGAGGCGGACCGGTATTGGTGATCGAGTTGGCGGAGGTGGTCCCGCACTCGGTGACCTGGCGACTTCGTGAATGTCTGGTTCGCTCAGCGGTGCGCGTGCATGTGCAGGCCGTACTTGCCGGCTCGTGGACTGTCCGCTTGCTCAGAGTAGATTGCGCAGACGTACTCTCTTCCTCTCGGTGATCCCGCCGGACTGGGCTTCGACATCCTGCCCGGGGCTGCGAGCGGAAGCCGGCTGCGCACGGCGCTCGGCGGCGCCATTCGAGGGCTTCAATACCGACATGGCCGTCTCCCAGTTGCAGGCGACGGCCACTGGTTCCCAGACATAGCCGTCCCAGCGGGAAATCAGGCGTGGGGTCTCCGGATCGACATGCGAACCTCTCTCAGGGCCCGCATTGAGCGTATTGAGACGCAACCTCCCCTTCTTGCGGTCCCGTTCGTCCTCGCGCCTGCGCGCCCACTGTTCGAAAGGCTCATCCCTCACTCCGCCAGCATGGAGCAGTCACAGCTCCAAAGGCCATAGCGGACCGTCTGGGGCTACTGCTCCCGGTGGGTGTGCTGGTGTGTGAGGGTGTGCCAGCGTCGTTCGAAGTCAGGGGTCAGCTGGGCGATGTGGTCGGTGGTGATGGGTTTGTTGTATTGAGCGGTGATTCCGCGGGCGGTGCATTCTTTTGCGATGGTTTGTGGAGTGGGTGTGGTGTTGTGCTGCCGGTGCTGGGCCCAGAGGTGGTAGATGCGGAAGGGCAGGAGGTAGCGGCGCAGGGTGGCGGGGCTGACGGGTTGGCCGCCGCGGCCGTGTATGTCCTTGGTGGCCAGGTGCGCGGAGAGCTGTTCGGCCATGCGGGTTGAGGTGCGTGTCTCGTCACCGTGCTCGGACTGGAGTTCGCTCCAGGCGAGGTAGTAGCGGTCGACGGTGGTGAGGGCGGCCGGTGGTTCTCCGACGGCGTCTTGGTCCGGGCCCGTGTGCTGGAGGGCCGGTTTCACGGGAACGTCGTGTTGTTCTCTCCCCGGCTGCGTCGGCGCAGCCTGGCGTGGCGTCGGTGCCCCGTTGACTTCCCTGTCTGGAGCGGGTGCGCCGGCATGCTGCGCTGGTTCAGCGGCAGTGTGGGGTGGTGGTGTGGACGCGATGCTGTCGACCGTGGGTTGGGGTGTCTTGGTGCCCGTGGCGGTCAGGCCCGAGGGGGCGGTCTCCGTCAGCGGGACGCCGTAGCGGGCCAGTCGTAGGGGCATCAGGGACTCCACCGGGGCCTTGCGGCGCCAGGCGCGGCCGAAGCGGGAGCGCAGCCGGGCCTGGTAGACCAGCCGCTCCTGCTCCAGCTTGATCACCTGCTCGTAGGAGCGCAGCTCCCACAGCTTCATGCGCCGCCACAGCAGGAGGGTCGGGAGGGGCGAGAGCAGCCAGCGGGTGAGGCGCACGCCCTCCATGTGCTGGTCGGCCGTGATGTCGGCGATGCGGCCGATGGCGTGCCGGGCGGCCTCGACCAAGGCCACGAAGAGGATCGGGATCACTGCGTGCATGCCGACGCCCAGCGGGTCGGGCCAGGCGGCGGCGCCGTTGAAGGCGATCGTCGCCGCGGTCAGCAGCCAGGCCGTCTGGCGCAGCAGTGGGAGGGGGATGCGGATCCAGGTGAGCAGGAGGTCGAGGGCCAGCAGGACGCAGATGCCGGCGTCGATGCCGATCGGGAAGACGTAGGAGAAGGTGCCGAAGCCCTGTCTGTGGGCCAACTCGCGTACCGCCGCGTAGGAGCCGGCGAAGCCGATGCCGGCGATGATCATGGCGCCGCATGTGATGACGCCGATGAGGATCCGGTGCATGCGGAGCAGTTGGGTTCGGGTGTGGGCCTGGCCCGGTGGCGAGTGCGAGTGAGCCGCCGCCAGGCCGTCTTCGGTGGCGGTGGCCTTGGCGGCAGTCGGGTGGTGGTCCGGTGGAGCCGGTGGCAGCAGTGGGCGAGGTGCCGCGTGGCCGGGGTGCAGGCGGGTGGGTGCGGCCGTGCGTGGGGTCATCGGTGTGGTGCCCTGTCCCGTGAGGTGGAATCCAGGAGTTCGTTGATGAGTTGTTCGGTCTCCGGTTCCAGACAGCAGTCCAGGGCGCGGTTGACGTGTTGCACGCGGGTGATGGCGGTGTGCAGGCCGGAGCGGTTGTCGCGGGCGGCTTCGAGACGCATCCAGTCCCGGTACAACAGCTCGGCCGTGTCGTCGACTTCGAGGCCGGTGGCGACGGCCTGGCGTGCGGCGTTGAGGTCGTGGTGGGGGCCTGCGGGGATGCGGTGGGTGGCCACGGTGTGCGCGGTGTCGATGATCCGGGTGAGGATTTCCTGTTGGTGGGGTTCGGCCCAGGGCAGGGGGCGGCCGCCGAACGGCTTGCCCCGCACCAGCGTGAGGGCCGTTTCCAGGTCGGCCAGGCCGGCCGGGCCCAGTGGCAGTGCGTGCTCGACGAGGTGGAGGAAGCGGGTCCAGTCGCAGCGCACGCCGGGCGCGAGCCGGTAGGGGTCTTCGCCTGTTTTGCGGCGCGGTACGTAGAGGGTGCCGGACGGGTCGCTGCCCAGGCAGCTGCGCAGGCCCTGCATCCGTGCGTTGAGGGTGCTGGTCGACCAGGGGCTTGCGGGGTCCATGGCGGCGCACAGCACGTCGGCGCTGCGTCCGGGACGGAAGTACAGCAGGGCGGCCAGCTGGGCCATCCGCGGGCCGTGTCCGGTGCTGCCCACGCCGGTCACCTCGACCGGTCCCAGGACCTGGATCTCCGGGGCGTGCGGGTCCTGTGCCTGGCAGTTCTTCGTTCCCGTTTCTGTCTCCGGCTGTGTGGGTTCGTGTGTTGGGGGTGTGGGGCCCTCGTCCTGCGTGGCGTCCGCCGGATGGGTGGGGCCGGCAGACGCCGGGGCGGCCGGGGCCGGGGCCGGCGCTGCGGAAATGCCGGGGTGGGTCGCGTCGTCGGGCAGGGGCGGCGCGGCAGTGGGGGAGAGGAGAGGGGGCGCGGATGGATCGGCGTGGGCGGCGAGCAGGGCCGGGAAGACGGCGCTGTTCGTATCCGTGGCGCCCGCTGGCGGCGGGGGTGAGGCGGCCGGGGTGCGCGGGGTTGGTTCCTGCGGTCCTGTCTGCGGGGGCTGCGTGGTGCTGTCGGGCTCGTCCGGGACGTCCTGCCAGGGCCCTTGTGCGGGGTGGGGCGGCTGCCCGGACACCTTCAGCGCGGTGGTGATCTGCAGGTAGGCGGCGTGTTCGAGGCGCTGCAACAGGATGTCGGTGCCGGCGTGGTCGAGGTGTTGGGGTTGGCTGAGGGAGGCGTTGAGGATGGCCGCGTCGGGGAAGTGGGCAGCTGCCGTACTCGCCGGTGCGATCAGGGTGACGGGCACCGTGCCGGCCCGGTCGATGATGTCGGCGAGCTGCCAGGCGGTGTCCTCGTCCAGAGTGGACGCGCACAGCAGCAGGTAGGGCTGGTGTGGGGTGTCGGGGATCTGGTGGGCTTCCAGCAGGCGTTCGCTTAGATCGCGCAGGGCGTGCGCAGGCTGGCGCATATGGGCGATGCGGGCGGTGGGCAGCAGGTGCGGCAGGTCCTGGCCGAATCCCACGGTCACGACTTCCGTATCGGCTGCCCAGGGGCTCATGGCGAGTTCCAGGGCGAGTGCGGTGCACACTTCGGTGATGTGGACCGGGCTGCCGTCCAGCAGCAGTGCGGGCAGCTGCGTGAGGTTGAGGAGGACCAGGTCGGCTGCCGCGGTGTGGCCGATGGTGACCAGCCCCGGATACGGCGCCGGTAGGGCGCGGGCGGTCTCGTCGCCCAGGAGGGCGGCGTCGGCGGGCAGGTCCCACCAGCCGCCTGGCCCTGCGGTGAATGGTGTTACGGGTGTGTGGGCGAGGTCCTCGGGCAGTACCTGGACCGTGCGGCTGCCGATCCGGGCGGCCCGCAGCGGCGGCAGCACCGTGTCCTCTTCCTGGGGCACGTGGTGGGCCAGGGTGCGCAGCGCCGCGTCCAGGCGGGCGGCGCCGCCGTTGTCGGCGGTGGCCGCCAACTGGGCCTCTGCCGGGGAGCTTTCCGACGCGATGGCGATGGTCTCGCCGGGCCGGCGGCGGCGGCGCTGCAGGGTCCGGCGCAGCGCGAGGGCTGCGGTGATGGCGGCGGCCAGCAGGGCGCCGGCGCCGAGCACGATGCGCAGGTTCAGGGGGCTGCCGGCCGGTGTGGTGGCGGGGGCCTCGGGTGCGGGAAAGGGGGCGGGGGCTGCGGCACTGGAGGGCTGCGCCGACGCCGGCGGGGTGGCGGCAGCGGACGAAGCATGGGCGCTGGGCTCGGCCGGCGTAGATGCTGCCGCGGGCGCAGAGGACTGATCGTCCTGGCCGGGCTGCCCGGCCGGGCGGCTCGTGTGTGCGCGGGGCGGCGACGGCTGCGGTGCCGGCGCCTGGGTCTGACGGGGTGCCGGGGCCTGGGTATCCCCGGTGTCGCCGCCCGGGCTTTGCCGGCCGCCGGGACTCTGGTGGGCGGGGGGAGTGGTGTGCCGGCTGCCCGATTCCTCGCCCGGGCCGCGCTCTGGGGGCGGCTGACGGGACGGGGCACCGGGCACGTTGACCTGCTGTCCCGGGCGGATGACGTCGGGGTCGTGAATCTTGGGCAAGCCGTGCGGCTGTGGCTCGCCCTTGCTGGCCTTGAACAGTGCGGGCCACTGGTTGCCGTCGCCCAACTCCCGCTCCGCGATCTTCGACAGGTAGTCGCCGGTGCGGACCGTGACGACGTGAGGGCCCGGGGCGTCGGCCGCCGGGGCGCTCTGCGTTTCGTGGGCGGTGGTGCCGTCCGTCGCCGCGGCGGTGTCAGGCATCCGAAGCTGCCAGCCGGGCTGCAGAAAGCTGTTCGCGTGGAAGACCGTGCCATCGGCCATGGTCCGGCCCTCGTTGAGGTCGGCGATCTCCCGCCACCGCTCGCCGTCGCCCAACTCCCGCTCCGCGATGCCCCACAAGCTCTGGGCCGGACGCACCTCGCGCACCGTGTACGTGGTGCGGGAGGCCGGTGTGCTCGCCGCGGCCGGCGGAGCTTGTTCGGTCACGTCGGCCTGCGGGGCTGGGCCCTGCCCGGGGATGCGGGCGGCCGTGGTGGCGGGTGCGGCCTGGGCATCAACGGCCAGCGCCGAGCTGGCGGGCAGCAGCACCAGAATGCTGCCGATCAGGAGAGCCGCTGCGCGCTGTGCGGCTCCCAGCCCGCGCGGGGCCTGCCAGGTCCGCCCGCGCAGTTGCGCGACCAGCTCGCGTACGGTGCAGAACGTGAACTGCGCCCACCCGATCCACCCCACGCAGGCGAGCAGCAGCACAAACACGCTGCCGGTGTCCTGCCGGTCCAGCAGGTGCCGGGCGTCGTCGTGGGTGGCGGCCCAGATGGCCGGGGTCGCCCAGGCCAGCAGCAGCGGCAGCCCGGCGATGGCGGCCGCCAGGACGAGCAGACTGAAGCCGGCTGCCAGGACCTGGGCCGGGGTGCGGGTGGCGGCTTTGGCGGGGGAGGGCGTGGTGCGCATCAGCTTCCTTCATCGGGCGTGGTGACGCCGTGCAGGAGGGTGGCCGTGGCGTGGCCGGTCACCGGCAGTGAGCCGATCCCCGCCACCGACAGGAACGTGGTGTGGCAGGAACCGGTGACCGTGACGGTGAGCCGCTTGCTGTCGCCGGAGACGCTGACCGTGCCGGTGGCGCCGGCGGCGCGCAGGTAGGCCTGGGCCGCGGCGGCCGCGGCTTGGGGGTCGACGACGATGGCTCTTCCGCTGATCGCGTCGGCGGGATCGATGGCCTGCCCGCCGGCCCGCGCGGCTTCGCCGGCGAGGTAGTCGGCGCGTTCGGTGGCGCGCATCGTGCTTCCGCCGTCGACGGCGACGCCGATGATGCCCAGCAGCGCGATGACGCACACCGCGACGAACACGGTGACGCCGCCCCGGTCGTCCAGCTGCACTCGCTCCAGGCGTATCTGACGGAAGGTCATCATTCATCCCCGTGGTGTCGGATAGGGCCGCGGGCGAGAGGGCGGCCGCGGTTGCCGCTCGTGCGGGGCCGGCGGTCACAAGGCTTGACCCGCCGGGGCACGCCCCGGCGCCTCTCGCGGACAATGGCGCCATGACGCGCTGGTTTTGCAGCTATTGGGCCGAGGAAGAGGCCTGGTTCTACTTCGAAGCCGACGCCGAGGGCTGGGTCACCCGCCAGGTGGAGCTGCGCGGACCGCTTGAAAAGCCCGTCGCTGCGGCCTCGTTGGCCGAATGGGAAGCCGCCCGGCAGGCCGGAACCCTTGCCGACTACGAGGCAACCTTCGGTGCCACCGCCGAGGTTCCCGTCCCCGAGTGGGAGGGCCACGAGCCTCACGAGCTGACCGCCGCCGCGTTCGAGACCGTCTGGCGCACCGCACGGGCCGCCTGCCAGGCACGAGCCCGGGTGCGCGCGCTGCGCGAAGCGTGAACCCGCACAAGCTGGCCTGCTCACCGCGCGCCACCCCCACTTCGGTGTGTGCTCCAGGGCCTTTCGGTCTGCACGGACCCGAGGGTCCGTGTCGGAAAAGTCGTTTCGGCAGCCGCCGCCGTTGCAGGCCGCGCTCTTCCGCAGTCCAGGGCCTCACCCCCATGGAGTGGGGTTTCTGAAGCATCTCCACGAATCACGCAGATCTTCCGACCTTCCTGAAGCACCGGCTCTCCTGGTGAACCGCAGCGGTTACGACGCTGGCGACCGTGCGGAATATCGCCTCGCCGCGGGTCGTGAGATCGGTGGCTGAGGAAGAGAACTTCGCGTAGGAAATCGTTGATCAGTACGCGTTGATCCTGGCTGCGACGAGGCCAGGGGAAGGCACGGTGGAGTTCAACTGCCGTGCGGCCGCGGACTTTGTACGCCCCGGCGAGCGACGGCTGTGGGCGGTCGGGGAGGAAGATGCCGACAGGTACCTGGTGAGGCTGCATCAGGATCGGTGCTGCAAACCGTCGACGGTGCAGGGCTACGCGGGCGCCATTGCTCGCTTCTGCGATTTCATGACCAGCCGCTATGAAGGCGGCATCCACGTATTGACGGGCTGCGCGGTGATGTGGCCGATCGATGACTTCAACCGGCCGGTCAAGGTCAACTACCCGAGTGCGCGGGTACCACCTGGCCGTGTGGAGGTTGCTGCCTGACCCAACAGCGCCAACGTGCATCTGTTCATCAATCGTCGCAGCGCCGTGGAAACCCGCAACGTCGGCATCCGCTGGATCAAGCTGCTGCTCGGCCCCGGCGTCAGATGTCGTTCGATCCGCGAAGACCGCATCCTCGCCGAAGCCATGGCAAGCCGGGGAGATGCCATGCGTCTGCACGGCATGGTCGGCCTGTCCATCAACCCCAGCCTCCATTACAAAGATGCCGTCGACCACCCGGGCTTCGCCGACGCCACTCCGTCGAAGTGACCACGTCCCCTCCCGCCGAGCTTGCGGCCAGCCCGCTCCCGTAGCCTCACGGCTATGTCCACCGGTCACAGCGCCTGCCACTGCGTCGTCTGTCAGGACATCGACGGACTGGATCCCCGCACCCAGTCGACCGTCGACACCATCCATCAGCACGGCTGGCAGGTCATGATGATCCCCGCCGACGACTTGGGACCGGGCTGGGCGTACACCATCGGCCTGTGGCACCAGCACCGGATACCTGAGCTGGCGGTGTTCGGCCTGGACATCTCGCGCATGCAGACACTCCTCAACGGCCTCGCCCGACGGGCTGTCGAGGGACAACGCTGGGAAGCCGACCAGGAGCTGTACGACATCGCGAACGTCCCAGTCGTCCTCAAGGGCGTCGACTACCGCTGGTACAAGGCGTTCTTCGGCACCGCGATCGGCTACTACCGCAAGCCGCCGTTCCCTTTCCTCCAGGCCATCTGGCCCAATCGCAACGGAGCCTTCCCCTGACAGCCCGGAGCAGAAGATCTCCTCAACCGCCAACCCCAGCTGTCGCTGCACCCCGACGAACACCCCGTCGGGGTCTGGACCCAGGATCTGTGAGAAGACTCCGCCACTGGAAACGACACCCGCTGTCTGGATGCCAGGCCGTGCCCGAAGGGGGGAGGACGGAGTTCGCGAACCCAAGCAGTCAGTCATCATCCTCACGTCCTTCGGCGACTGAGTTCCGCAACGAAGACACGCCGGAATCGGTGAGCCCAAGAACTCTCTGCCGATAGGGGTCCACCACGGAGGTGGCCGTCGCGGTGAGGGTCTTGGCGCCGGGCACGCCCGGAAGCAGGAGGTCGGACAGGTTGACGATGCAGGTCACGCGCACGCGGACGGTGCCGACCTGCCCCACCGGCACGCTCAGACCGCTGGTGTTGATGGCGACGGTTGTCGACGCGCACTGGATGCCCTGGTCGTTGAGGGACTCGGCGGCTGCCGCCCGTGCGGCGCTCTGGGCGGCCTCGGCGGTGCGGTGGAGGGAGGCTTCCCTGGCCGCGTCCTCGGCCGCGGCGTCGATCTTCGAGCCGGAGGTGACGATCCGGCCGCCCGCGAGCGCCAGGCACAGAAACATGAGCAACGCGGGGAGGATGATCGCCGCCTCGATCGCGGCGCTGCCCTGATCGCTGTGCGGTCTGCGGACGCCACAGGCGTTGGATTGCACGCGTGTCACCCTCCCGGGACGGTCCATCTCTCCACGCCGCCGGAGGCGCGCTGCGTGATGTGCAGGCCCGGCACACCCGGGATCATGGAGAGGGCCGTGCCGTCCACCTCCACCTGCACGCGCTGCCCGTTGCTGCTGGCCAAGACGCGGTAGCCGCGCAGGCTGTCACCGGCGGTGCGGGCCAGCACGGTGCGGGCCCGCACCGCGCCGTTGGCCGGGCTTGCCTGGTAGGTGCGGGCGGCGGTGGCGCCTTCGCGGGCTGCGGTCAGGGCGATCTGCCGGGCGTAGTACCACAGGGAGGCCTGGATGACGGCGAGGGTGGCGAGCAGCACGAACGGGAAGACGATCGCCATCTGGATGCTGGTGTCGCCGCGGTCGTCGCGCCACCGGTGCCCCCTCCACCATGCTGTGAGCCGTGCGGGGGCGGGCATCACAGGCCGGCGAGCTTGCCGTTGTACTTGGCGATCACCACGGCGATGGTCCCGGCGATCAGGACGGCGCCGGTGACGGCGGCCACCCAGATGATGACAGTCGTGGTGGAGATGTCGCCGCGGTCCGGACGGCGGGCGGCCTCCTCAAGTCCCGCCTGGATGCGCGTGGTGAAGCGGGCGAACGTCCCGTGTGCGCGGGGTAAGGCACGCGCCCCCCGGCGGCCTCGCCGGGGTGTGCGGGACGGAGCGTGCGAGGGTGCGGTCGCCCGGGGCCCGGGATGGGTGCGGGCTGCGGTGTGCTTCATCTTCTGGTGCCTCTCACAGGAGTTGAGTTGAGGGAGGGTCAGACGGTCAGCATGCGGATGACGGCGGGGAAGGCCATGAGCAGCATCACCAGCACCGCCAGGAGGGCTCCGGGCGCGGTCATCTTCTCGCTGGCCGTGTTCGCCTCAGCGGCCTGGGCGGCCAGCAGTTCGGTGTTGAGGGCGGCGGTGCGGGCCCGCAGGGCCTGGTAGACGGCGGCGCCATCGGTCGCCGAGCCGCGCATGATGTCGGCGACATCGGTCAGGACGGGCAGTTCGTAGGCGTGAGCGAGGTCGGTGAGCGCCTGGTACGGAGGAATCTTCTCCAGCCGGGCTCGGCGCAGGGCACCCTGCAGGTAGAGGAAGGGCCAGCCCTCGCCGACCTGGGCTGCCTTCTCCAGGGCCTCGGCGGGGCCGGCGTCGGCGGCCCGCTTGAGCGCGACCAGGTCGAGGTAGGCGGACAGGGCGTGTGCGAACTCCTCCCGGGCCCGCCTTGCCTGGTCCCTGATCGCGAGGTCGGGGGTGACGAACAGCAGGCCGGCGACGAGGAGTCCGGCACCGGCAGGCACATAGAACGGCAGACCCACCCCGGCGATGATCCACGGGATCGTGGCGATGACCGGGCACAGCAGGCCCAGCGCGGCGAGCGCGGTCTTCTTCAGCATGAACTGGCCCGACCCCTGGCCGAGCAGGGCCAGGTCCACGGCCGGGACCCGTACCCCGGGCAGGTGCCCGAGGCGGGCCAGCAGCCACCTGCCCCAGACCTCCTCGCGGTCCAGTTGCGGCGCGGGCAGCGCCCAGGCCGCCGGCGCCGTGCGGGCCAGCGCCGGCCCCAACGCGGGCTGCGCCTTAAGGAGTTCACGGATCAGCAGGGCGGCGCCGGCGCCGATGGCACCGCCGCTCAGCACGACGGGGAGCAGGTTCATGTGCGGGCTCCTTCCGGATCCCGGGCGGCGGCCGGCCCGCCTGGTGCGGGGCCGGGCGCGGGGAGGCGGACGGTGCTGGCCGGGTCGGCAATGAGGAAGCGGGGGATGCGGCGGAAGCTGCCGAGCTGCCGCATCAGGGCGAGCACGCCGATGAACCCGGCCGTCAGGAAGGCGAGCACGAGCTGCCCGAGGAGGGTGGAGTAGGGGCTGGTGTAGGACGGCACGAAGAACCCGGCCACCACGACACCCACCGTGATAAAGGTCATCCACCGCACCGTGGTGCGGGGCTTGGCCCGGTCCGCCTCGATGGCGCGCCGCTTGGCGACCTCCTCACGAACGGTGCCCGCCAGGTCCTCCAGCGCCTGCGCCAGACCCGGGCCGCGATCACCCGCCGACAGCAGCAGCGCGGCGACCACCTTGTCCGCGGTGACATCGTCCAGTTCGGCGGCGAACGCCCGCAGCGCCCCCTCCGGCCGCCAGCCCAGCCGCAGCCGGTCGGACAGGTTGACGATCTGACCGGACAGCTCGTCCGGCGCCCCCCGACGGCTGGTGATCATGGCCTGTTCCAGGCCCATGCCCAGCCGCAGCAGACCCGCCAGGCGCTGCGTCCACTCACTCAAGCCCTCCAGCCGGCCGATACGTTCCTGCACCGGCTGCGCCGGGGCGATCAGCCAGGGCACACCGACGACGGCCGCACCGAGCAGCGCCCCGCCGACGAAGTTCCCCGAGACAAGCCACACGCCCGCGCACACCACGACGGCCCCTGCGGCGAGGGTCCGCCGCCGCAGCCGGACGTCCTCGCTCTGGCTCTTCTTCCCCTGCACGGCCGCCTGCCAGCGCCGGAGCAGCGGTCTGCGGCGCGGGAGCGGGCTGCCCACCAGCCCCGCCACGACACCGATCAGCCCGCCGGCCACGGCCATGCCGCACAGCACACCCCACAGCAAGATCACCGGCCCGCCCCCACCTTCAGCGGCAGCGGCGCCGGCCACGCCCCGTACGGCTCCTGCAGCAGAGCCGAGTCGAAACCGACACGCCGCAGGTCATCGATGCAGCCCGGCTCCATCCGCGGCACCGCCCGCAGCTCCCCCCACGCGTGGCCGGGGGAGAACACCTCGTTCGTGGCGGGCCGGCCACTCTCACCGATCCCGGTCAGCTCCAGCACGTGGGAGACATAGCGGTGGCGGCGGCCGCCGATCTGCGTCTCATCGGTCATGTCGACGTAGACGATGAAGTCCAGGCCGTTGGCGGTCTGCCGGTAGGCGAGCTGCTCGGACAGGTTGCCCTGGGCGAGCGCGTACAGCTCGGCGATCCGGTCGAAGACGATGTCCGGACGACGCGCGTGGATGGTGCACAGGTTGCCGCCCGAGCCGTTCGTCAACGCCTGCATCATCGCCACGACTTCAGGACCGCGGACCTCACCGACCACGATCCGCTCCAGCGACATCCGCAAAGCAGGATGCATCAGATCCAGCAGCGTGACCTCACCCGCGCCGCGCCCGGCGGCATCCTTCTCCCCGTTGGACTCCCGCCCGATGAGGGAGACGACCTGGCGGTGGTAGCCGCCGGTGTGGGCGAACAGCTCGTCCTCGGTCTGGATGGTGGCGAACCGGCACTCCGGATCGAACTCGGTGAGCATCGCCCGCAGCAGCGTGGTCTTCCCGGCCTTCTGCTTCCCCGCGATCATGATGTTCTTCCCGGCGCGCACGCAGGCGCCGAGGAACTCCCGCAGGACCGCGTCGATCGTGCCCAGCCGCACCAGATCATCGAGAGTGGCATGGGAGACGCGGTGGCGGCGGATGACCGCATACGTCATCGGCCCCAGCCCGGTGATGGCCTGCAGACGGGAGCCGTCCGTAAGGGACAGGGCGAGGGTGGGGTTCGCGGTGGAGATGGTGCGCTCGCTGTGCCCGGAGCCGCGGGCCAACTCCCGCAGCAGCTCCAGCAGTTCCTCCTCGGAGTCCGCGACCGGGCCGACCCGGCGGCGCTCGCCGTCGCCGTAGTCCAGCCACACCTCGTGCGGGCCCTGGATGATGATGTCCTCGACCCGCTCGTCATCCAGGTACGGCTGCAGCCGGCCGGCCCGAAACAGCAGGTCATACACGGCGCGCCGCAGCGCCCCGTCCTCCTGCGGCGACATCGCCTGGGCGTCCGACCACAGCGCGACGGCCTCGGCAATCCAGTGCAGGCAGCGCTGCTCCTCACTCGCCCGGTCCATGCCGGGCTTGGTCTTGAGCAGCTCCTCCCGCTGCCGGGCGACCTGGGAGGCAATGTCCCGAGCCGCCCGGTAGTCGACAGCCACCCCAGGCACCGCCGTGCCCAGCGCCTGGGTGCTCGAGGCAGCACCGACCGCTGCCGGCGCGCCGCGGGCGGGGCGCGTTTGCTCCTGGGGCAGCGGTGCCACGGTGGGGTCGGGGTGCAAAGGCCTAGCGTGCACGCGTCACCTCCCCGCCCGCCGTACGCACCACGCGCGGATCGAGGCGGGCCTGGCGCAGGGCGGCCCGCTGCACCAGCAGCGTGCTGCTGGTACGGGCGGCCTTCATCAACGGAGACCTGGCGAACCGACGGGACTGCTCGGCACCGTCGGACAGCACGCGCGCGTCCTGCGGCACATACGGCAGGGTGGCGACCACCGGCACCCGCAGCACGCGCTGCACCTCACCCGCGGGATACGGACCCTCGTCGATCAGCAGCACGCCGACATCCCCCACGCGCTCCTCCAGCGCGCGCACCCGGCCCTCGGCCGCCTGCAGACAGCGCAAGGTATTACGGACCACCACCAAGGTCGCATCGGCCTGCTCGGCCAGCACCCCGCAGGGCCCGTACGCCCCACGGCGGCCGAGGTCGACCAGGACATCGTGGCCGCTCTCGGCCTCGATGCCACGGAACATCTGCGCAAGCATCTTCCACACCTGACCGAGACTCGCCGACTGCGCAGGAGCGGTGAGACCGGGCAGCAACAGCCGATCCCGCGGCGACTCCCGCTCGCCACCCTCACCGCTCACATCGATCAACTGCCGCCAGAACGCCTCACTGAACTCGCCCTTGCGAGCAGCAACCGACAGGTTACGCAGCCCGTACCGGTCGCCCAGCGTGCCCTGCAACAACCCGTGCAACACCGCCCCACCGTCCGGGTCACACTCCGCCAAGATCATGCGCCGGCCCGCCTCCAGCGGCCACGACAGCAGCAGCGCAAGAGCACTCGTGGTCACCCCCGGCGCGCCGCTGCACCCGGCAAACGCGATCACCCCCATCAGCTGCCATCCGGAGCAGCGAGGACCAGACGCAGCGTGCCGGCCGCCTCCCACGCGGCGGCCGTAGGGCCATCGGCCACGGCAGTGGCCACATCCACGACCACGACCCCCGTGCCAGGAGCAGCACCGGACGCCTTCACCACCCGACCCTCCACCGTCCGCGGCGCGCCACCAGACCCCCCACCCCCGCCCGCGCCCGTGTCCGTGGCGCCCTGCGCCGGGACGTGCACCAGTTCGACCTTCTGGCCCGGCACCAGCGCAGTCGCCGGGATCTGCTTGGGCTCCAGACCGATCGGCACCAGCTGTTCACCAGCCTTCACCAGCGCGTCCTTCGTTACCTGCGAGGGGGCGAGCAGGGAACCAGGCTTGAGCTCAACCGCAGCACGCTTGCCCACCACGGACTTCAGGTCATCAACACGCACCGCCTTGACGTCGGCGTCCAGCGCAACGGACGCCCTGCCAAGATCACGCGCGGTGAGAACCTGCCCGACCTCGACATCACGGACCACCGTCACCACATCGGTGCGGTCGCCGACCTGGAACAACAACACGGCAACCCCCGCGCCACCAGCAGCGATCAGCGCCAAAGACAGGGCAATGACACCCGGTCGTCGCCTGCGCGCCGACACCCGGGGCGGCGCCACCGGCCCGGCCACACGTCCCTGCACGGAGGGCCCGTTCGGAGCTGCATCGATACGTTCTTGGGTCTTGCTCACCGTTCCGTCCTTCCGGCGGCGTTACCTGACGACCTGGATCTCGCCGATCGCCACCTGCATCTGGGACTGCTGAGTCTGGGTGAGCTGGCCGGTCTGCCCGCCGCCGCCAGCCGTGACCACCCAGTTGATCGACCACGTCGACGTCGCGGTCACCTGATACTTGCCACCGGAGGCGGCAGCCGACGTCGTGGCGTACACATGACCGCAAGTCGGGGACTCCGCCATGCCGGCAGAAGCCTGGTAGACCGAGCCAGGGCCGTGACACGTCACGGTGACACCGTCGCCCGTCCGCCAGACGATCTGAGAGACCCTGGCCGTGGCCGTCACGGTGACCGCGCCGGCGGACGCCGACGCGGACTGGGGCCCGTACGTGGTCGCACCCTGGTTGACCCACATCCACATCGGTACGCCCACGGTGTACTTCCCGGCCGCCCGCGGGCTGGCGATGTCCGGCCCCAGCAGCCGCATCTTCTTCACGGCCTCCCGCGCCAGCACCTCCGGGTCGACGGCAGCTGCACCGTTGGGTGGTTGGGCGAACCATTGCGAGGCCATGTTCGGGTTGTCAGGGCAGTACGCGTCATACACGGCCCCATCCGTGGGATCGTGCCCCTCCCATCGGGGATCGCCCGCCGGAGGCTGAGGGGCAGCCTTCTTGAAGTAGCAGTTGCGGCCGTTACTCAGGTTGAATCGGTGATGTCCGGGCTGTGGTGACGGGTCGTGATCCCTGCGGTACGACGTCTTCATGCGGTATGCGCAAGGGGGCGGGCTG
>NZ_JBIWOE010000066.1:0-35015 GCF_044767585.1 Streptomyces sp. NPDC101225 | reverse complement strand
GGCATGGAGCACAACCTCGGCCTGACCTGCGACCCGGTCGGCGGCCTGGTGCAGATCCCGTGCATCGAACGCAACGGCATGGCCGCGGTCAAGGCGGTCACGGCCGCGAAGATGGCGATGCGCGGCGACGGCTCGCACAAGGTGTCCCTGGACAAGGTCATCAAGACGATGAAGGACACCGGCGCCGACATGTCGGTGAAGTACAAGGAGACGGCGCGCGGGGGGCTCGCGGTGAACATCATCGAGTGCTGAGGAAACAGGCCCTGACCAGCACGTTCGTGTCTTTCAGTGCTGTCGGGGCCTTCCCTTCCCACTCGGCGGAAAATCCCTGGCAAGTCCCCATGGAAGGGGTTCTCGACCTGCGGGTTCGCGGGACGTGATCGACGCCGGACACACCGATCACCCACCACTGGATGTATTAAATCGATCCCCTGAGCCCATGCGAGGGGTATCATTCGATACATGGACGCTGCGGAAAACTCGCGCCTGGAACGGCGGCTGGCCGGCCTCTCCCCCACGTTCACGACGGCGCAAGCACGTCAGGCCCTGCTCTCCCCTCGCGATCTGGCGCACTTGGTCACGGAAGCGGAGATAGACGAACTTTCCCGTGGGGTGTACCGGCGGGCAGACGCCCCGGAGACCGCGCACGCGGATCTGCTGGCCGTGTGCGCACGGGCCCCTCGCGCCGTCGTGTGCGGTGAATCCGCCCTGGCCCTGCATGAGCTGATCGACGACATCCCCGCAGCAGTACACATCGCCGTGCCGCGCGGTACACGCCGCCCGACGATTTCCTACCCGCCGACCGTGGTGGCGCAGTACGCCGCAAAGACCTTCGGCCTCGGCGTCGAACGGTTCGAAGCAGCCCCGGGAGAGAGCATCCCCGTATACAACGCAGCCCGCAGCGTCGTCGACGCAATGCGCCACCGCAGCCGCATCGGCGAGACCCTCGCCCTCTCCGCGCTCGGCCGCCACCTGCGCCGAAGCGGACGCGGCGGAGTCGGCGAACTCCAGCACATCGCACGCGAGTTGGACGCTCTCTCCGTCATCCGCCCCGCGGTAGAAGCGGTGCTCGCCTGATGGCCGACCCCACCCGCGACACCACCGCCGGCCGCGTCTACAACGACCTGCGCAACCTGGCCCGCCGCGACAGCCGGTCCACGGACGAGGTCATGGTCGAGTACGTCCTCGAACGGTTCCTCCACCGCCTGGCCACATCGCCCCTCGGCCGGGAACACTTCGTCCTCAAGGGTGGCCTGCTGCTCGCCCAGTTCGGCGCACGTCGAATGACTCGGGACATCGACATCCTCGGCCGCTCGTTCCCAGGCACCGAAACCGAGATCATCCGCAGGGTCGCGGCCATCGCCGCCACAGAGATCGACGACGGCGTCGCATTCGATCCCGCGACGCTCAAGACCGTCCCCATTCGTGAGGAGGACGAGTACCACGGCCTGCGCCTGTCCATGGCCGCCTCCATCGCCCGAGCGCGACTCAAGCTCCAACTCGACATCAGTTTCGGCGACCCCGTCACCCCCGGCCCCAGGATCATCGACTACCCGCAGCAACTCGCGACGGGCAGCTTCCAGATCCTCGGCTACCCACTCGCCACCGTCATCGCCGAAAAACTCTCCACCGCCATGTCACTCGGCGACCTCAACACCCGCGACCGCGACTACGGCGACCTCTACCGCCTGCTCACCCTCAACGACCTGGACGGCCAGGAACTCACCACAGCGCTGACCGCCACCGCCACACACCGCGGCATCGCCCTGAAACCCCTCAGTACCACCATCACGGACCTCGGTGAGCGGCGCCAGACCTCGTACGCCGCCTGGCGCCGCCGACAAGGCACCGCCGCAACGAGCTACCCCGAACGCTTCACGGACGTCGTCCGGCAGGTCACTGCCTTCGCAGACACACTTCTCAACGGCGACGCCGTCACCCTCGTGTGGAGTGCGGCGACCCTCAGGTGGTCATGAACCAGACCTGGCCGACCGACCAGGGTCAACACCCGTCCGCAGGTACGTCAAGTACAAGGAGACGGCGCGCGGGGGGCTCGCGGTCAACATCACCGAATGCTGACGTTTCCGCCCGGTTTCCCCCTCCGGCAGGGATCACCCGTGCCAAGGTGAGGGGGACAGCAACCCCTGTCCCCCCACCGGCCTTTCAGGGAGTCCCCCCATGCTGCGCGGTATCGATGTGAGCGCCTATCAGTCCTCCTCGTACGGCACCGACGGCCTCTCCTTCGCCTTCGTCAAGGCGACGGAGGGCCGTTCGTACGTCAACCCCAGACTCGGCGCCCAGACAAAGCACGGCCGCGACGCCGGACTCGTCGTCGGCTTCTACCACTTCCTGTGGCCGGGCCATCTCGACGCCCAGGCCCAGTACTTCGTGACGCACGCCCCCGAGAAGGCGGGCGACATCCTCGCCGTCGACTGGGAGACGACCGGTGACGGCACCCACGCGAGCAACGCGGAGAAGGACCACTTCCTCCGCAAGGTCAAGGAACTGCGCCCGCACCACCGGGTGTTACTCTACTGCAACCGCGACTTCTGGCTCAACGTCGACCGGACCTCGTACGCCGGCGACGGCCTCTGGATCGCCGACTACGTCACCGCCGGCCACCCCCGCATCAAGGCCGCATGGCGCTTCCACCAGTACACGAGCGAGCCGCACGACAAGGACGTCGCGGACTTCGCCGGCAAGGCGGCCCTCAAGGAGTGGGCCTCCGGCGCCTGACGGTTCTGCCGCCGTATAGGGTCCTGGACGAAGGGGTCGTACGGCGGAGGGGGCGTCATGGGCGGGTCGGTCGGAGCGGTCAGCAGCAACGGGGTCTACTCGTTCACCAAGCCGAACCGGGAGAGCATCACCCTGATCACGGGGCTCGGGGTGGAGGGGGACGTGCACGCCGGGACGACGGTGAAGCACCGGAGCCGGATGCTCCGCGATCCCTCGCAGCCGAATCTGCGGCAGGTGCACCTGATCCACGAGGAGCTGTTCGACGAGGTCCGGACGGCCGGGTTCGAGGTGAGCGCCGGTCAGCTCGGCGAGAACGTGACCACGCGCGGGATCGACCTGCTGGGCCTGCCCGCCGGGACGCTGCTGCGCCTCGGCGACGAGGCCGTGGTCGAGGTCACCGGCCTGCGCAACCCCTGTCCGCAGATCGACGGATTCGGGCACGGACTGCTGAAGCAGCTGGTCGGGCGGGACGAGGACGGCGCGACCTGGCGCAAGGCCGGAATCATGAGCGTGGTCCTGACCGGTGGGGCGGTGCGGCCGGGCGACCCGGTGGAGGTCGAGCTGCCCGAGGGTCCGCACCGCCCTCTGGAGGTCGTCTGAGCCCGAGGGCCAGGACGCCCCCTACCCCCGGAAGTCCGCCGGCCGTTCCGGCGACGCCTCGGCAAGCGCCTTGGTGACCGCGTCGACGCCCGCCCGCAGGCCGTACACCGGCGTGCCGGGCTGCTGGCGCCAGGAGTCGTCGAGACCGCCCGCGTCGACGGTGTCGAAGCCGAGCGCGTCGATCAGGTCCCGTACCTTCCGCTTCGCGGCCTCGTCGTCGCCCGCCACCGGCAGTGCCATCCGCTCGGGGTCGCCGGCCGGGAGGGGGCGTTCGAGCAGGTCCTGGGCATAGGTCCCGTTGAACGCCTTGATCACGGGGTGGCCGATCTCGCGTTCCGCGTGGCGGCTCTCGGTGAGCCCCTCGTCCTCGATCGCCGCGATCCGGCCGTCGCGCTGCGGGTAGTAGTTGCCGGTGTCGATGACCGCGGCTCCCTGCGCGGCCCCGTCCAGCAGGCCGGCCGGGAGGTCGGGGAGCGCCTTCACCGGGACCGTGACCACGACGACCTCGGCTCCGCGGGCCGCCTCCGCGGCGGGTACGGCCGTCGCGCCGGTCTCCTCGGCCAGTGCCGTGAGGGGGGGCCACGGGAGTTGGCGACGGAGACGTCGTGGCCGAGGGCGGTGAGCCGGCGGGTGAGGTTGCCGCCGATGTTGCCCGCGCCGATGATGCCGATCTTCATGACAGGCCCTTCCAGGAATCCATGCAGGTGCATCTTTCTGGCGTCGACCCCGCGGGCTCGCACCTTGTTCCGGGCGGTGCCCGCCGCCGTGCGGCCGGGCACCCCCCTGGCGTCCTACTTGCTCAGGTACGCCCAGAACTCGTCGAACGACAGGACCTTGTCGCCGTTGAGGTCACGCGTCTTGATGATCGCCTCGGCGACCGACTCGGTGACGTTCCAGTCGCCTCCCTGGGCGAGGGCGGTCTTGAACTCGGCGGCGGTGATGAAGCCGTCGCCGTCGGTGTCGATCCGCTGGAAATCCTTGCGTGCTTCTTCGATGTCGGCCACCGGTCCGCCCCTTTTTCCGTTCGTGCTTCCGTGCCGTACTGACGCTGGTCAGACTAACGGCCCGGATGCGCCTCCAGTGCGGCGGCCACCCACCCGAACTCCTCCTCGTAGGCCCGCACCGGCGTCCCCTTCAGGACGGCGAGCAGTTCGCGGTAGCGGGCGATACGGACGGTGTGGGACGCCGTGATCCGCTCCAGGACCGCGGCGCGGTCGGCCTGCCCGAGCAGGTTCCTCAGCACCGTCTCGGCCTCCGGCGACTCGGGCGCGATCCCGTTCTCGCGCGCGTCGCCCACCAGCTCCACGAGCCGCTTGGCGAACCACATGGACGCGCCGGCGGGCGTTGCCGGACCGCGGTCGGCGTGGTTGAACTCGGCGGCCTTGCGCATCTGCGTCCGGAACTCGGGGTCCTGCACCATCTCCGCCAGCTCCACCCACGCGTCGACCTGTTCGGGCGTCGGGTCGTCCGGCAGGTTCACCGCGGTGTTCCGCATCCGTTCGCGGATGTCCGGGTCGACGAGGTCGAGCCCGTGGAACATCTCCTCCACGAACTCCTCCATGATCCGCCTGCGCTCGGCCGCCGACAGCCGCGCCAGTTTGTTCATCAGGGTCATCTCCTCTGCGGTCGAACCGCGTCGCGCCACGGACGACAGCACCGCTCGGGTCACCCTCAACGTGCTGATCCGCGCGTCCAGCGCCACCACGTGCGCCGCCGCGACCTCCGCGACCGTCCGCTCCCCGGCCAGCACCCGGCGCACGTCGTCCAGCCCGAGACCCAGCTCGCGCAGCGTGCGGATCAGCTCCAGCCGGGCGGCGGAGGCGGCGTCGTAGAGCCGGTAGCCGCCCGAGGAGCGGGTCACCGGGGTGAGCACGCCCTCGTCGGACCAGTAGCGGATGGTGCGCACCGTCAGGCCGGTGGACCTGGCCAGCTCGCCGATGGTGAACAGTCCGGTGCCGTCGTCGTTCATGCCGACGAGTCTGGGCCTTCCAGCGGGTGGAGACTCAAGGAGCGCGGCCCGGCCCTGGTCAGCGGAAGACGCCGGTGTGGCCGAGGGAGTAGCGGCCCGGCTGGGGGTAGACCGCGAGACCGTGCGGGCCGCTGCCCACCTTGATGCGGGCCAGCTGCTCCCCGGTGCGGGTGTCGATCGCGTACACCTCGGCGTTGTACCGCCCCGACAGCCACAGCACCTTGCCGTCCGCCGAGACACCGCCCATGTCGGGGCTGCCGCCGTTGGGCAGCCGCCACTTCTTGGTGAGCCTGTTCTCGGTGAAGTCGAAGATGGAGATGGTGCCCTCGTCGCGGTTGGAGATGTACATCTCGCGCGAGTCGCGGCTGACGTAGAGGCCGTGGGCGCCCTTGCCGGTGGGCAGCAGGGTGGGCCGGCTGAACTTGTCGCCGTCGAGGATCCACACCCCGTTCGCCACCATGTCGGCGATGTAGAACCTGCTGCCGTCGGGCGCGAGCTTCACGTCCTGCGGCTTCGCGCCGTCGAAGGGCAGCTTCTCCTGGCCGATCACCTTCATCTTCTCGGTGTCGACCTTGAGCAGTTCGCCGCTGAACTCGCAGGAGACGATGAAGTAGCGGCCGTCGGCGGAGAAGTCGGCGTGGTTGACGCCGTAGCAGCTGACCGGGACGGTCTTGACGCGCTTCATGCTGTGCGCGTCGCGGAAGACGAGTTCGCGGTCGAGGGAGGCCATGACGATCGCGTACTTGCCGTCGGGAGTGAAGTAGAGGTTGTAGGGGTCGTGCACGTCGACGCTCTTGCCGGCCTTCCCCGTGCTCGGGTCGATGGGGGTGAGCGTGTTGCCCCGGTCGTTGTTGACCCACAGGGTCTTCAGGTCCCAGGACGGCACGACGTGCTGCGGCTGGGCGCCGACCGGGATCGTCTCGATGACCTTGTACGTCGCCGGGTCGATGACCGTGACGGTGTTGGAGTTGGTGTTGGGGACGTACACGCGGGACGGGAAGTCCTTGACGACCGGCGAGAGCCGGCCGGGGCGGTCGGCCGCGTACACGTCGGACGGGTCGAGGACGGGCGGCATGCCGGGCAGGCCCTGGACGGCCGCCTTCTTCTTCACCGGCGCGGCGGCGGGATTGCTGCCGAGCGCCTCGTCCTTGTGCGTGCCGGAGGCGTCGGCGCACGAGGCGAGGGTGGAGAGCGCGGCGAGGGCGGCGGTGGCGGTCAGGGCGCGGGTGAGCCGGGTGGGGTGCATCAGCTGAACAACTCCGTGGTGGACACCGCGGACAGGCCGCGACGGGCGAGTTCTTCGAGTACGACGGGGAGCGCGGCGACCGTGTCCGGGTAGCCGAAGTGCAGGCTCACCACGGAACCGCCCCGGACCTCGCCGAGGACCTTGCGGGCCACGGCGTCCGCGCCGGGCCGGGTGTAGTCGAGCGAGTCGACGTCGTACGACAGCACGTGCGGGTAACCGGCCTCGCGGGCCAGCCGCACGACCTGTGGCGAGGCGAGCGGGGCGCGGGAGGGGCGGAACCAGGTGCCGATGGAGCCGGTGAGCTTCTTCAGGCGGCCGGCGCAGGCGGTGATCTCGGTGCGGGCGTCGGCCTCGGACATGGTGTTCACCGCGAGGTGGCGCTGGGTGTGGTTGCCGAGGTCGTGGCCGCCGTCGAGGATGCGGCGCGCCAGTTCCGGCTGGGCGTCGAGCCAGGTGCCGACGGCCAGGACGGTGAGGCGGGCGCCGTGCCGCTCGGCGGTGGTGAGCAGCGAACGGGCGATGGCGGGGTCGCCCTGGCCGTGGAAGGTGAGGGCCACCCGGGAGCCGGTGCGCGGACCGTGGGTGAGCTGGGCGGGCCGGCCCGGGTAGCCGCGGGGGGACGGTGCGGGCGACGCGGCGGGGGGATCGGTGTCCGCCTGCGCGGAGGGGCGGGTGGCGCTGTGCGCCACCGCGGAGGAGTGGGCGACGGCGCCGTTCGGCGCGCAGCCTGCGGTGAGGGCGCCCGCGGCGAGTAGCCCGGCGCCCGTGCGAAGCGCCGTCCGGCGGTCGGTCGAGGTCACCCGCCCCATTTAAAGGGTGATCAGTGGGAAATCGGGTGATTCATCCGATCAGGGGACACCCCGCGCGTCGCGCCCCACCGGTCCTACCGGTCGGCCACCCTCATCTCGAACCAGGTCGTCTTGCCGCGCGGCAGCAGGTCGACCCCCCAGCGGTCGGAGAGCTTGTCGACCAGGAACAGGCCCCGCCCGCTGACGTCCAGTTCCTGCACCGGCATCAGGCAGGGCAGGCCCCGCGAGGGGTCGCGGACCTCGATGCGGATCCAGCCCCGGCGGCGGCGCATCCGCAGACCGAAGGTGCGGGCGCCGGTGTGGCGGACGGCGTTGCCGACGAGTTCGGAGACGAGCAGAACGGCGTCCTCGGTCATCTTGGGCGTGAGGCCCCACTGCCGCAGAACCACGACCTGGGTGAGCCGGCGGGCGGTGGCGGCGGACTCCGGGCGCGACGGCAGCGGAACCTCCGCCTCGGTCGGATTGCCGAACAAGTCGAGCGCCTTGAGCGCCTGTTCGTCCTCGACCGCGGGCGACCAGCGCGCCGCCGTCACACGGCTGTGTCCCCGCGGCTGTTCGATGCCCTCCAGCCCCGCCATGCCCCCCATCATGGCCGCCCGGAACGCCCTTCGGGGCCGTTCCGGGGGAATCCACCCCCCGGAACTCCCCATTCCGAATGGTCGGTTCGGCATATGCCATGGGCAGATGGAGCACGTCCGCAGCCCGTCCGGCCTGCGTCGAAGGCCCCGCCGATGGCAATCGACGGTCTCCCTCGACGAGACAGACTTAAGGTTGCCTTAAGGCTCCCATAATCCGTCCCATCGAGGGACCCGGATCAGACACCGTGTCAATTGCAAGTGGTTCCGGGGAAGTTCACAGGCCCGTGTGGCGGAGGCAGAGAGGCCGCGGAAGCGGCGGCCGCAGGCTCAGAGGAACTTCGCCTTGCCCGGCCCCTCCTCCACGAAGCTCCGCATCCCGCGCTCGCGGTCCTCCGTGGCGAACAGGCCCGCGAACCAGTTCCGTTCGACGGCCAGACCGGTCTCGATGTCGGTCTCCAGACCCGTGTCGACCGCCTCCTTGGCGGCCCGCAGGGCGATGGCCGGCCCCTGCGCGAGCTTCGCCGCCCACGCCCGCGCGGCCGGGTAGACCTCCTCGGCCGGCACGACGCGGTCCACCAGACCCAGCGCCAGCGCCTCGTCGGCCTTGACCATACGGCCCGTGAAGATCAGGTCCTTGGCCTTCGACGGGCCGACCAGACGCGACAGCCGCTGGGTGCCCCCCGCCCCCGGGATCAGGCCCAGCAGGATCTCGGGCTGGCCGAGCTTGGCGTTCTCCGCCGCGATGCGGTAGTCCGCGCAGAGGGCCAACTCGCAGCCGCCGCCGAGCGCGTAGCCGGTGACGGCCGCCACCACCGGCTTGGGGATGCGGGCCACGGCCGTGAACGAGTCCTGCAGGGCGCGGGAGCGCAGGACCATCGCGGCGTGGTCCATGTTCTGCATCTCCTTGATGTCCGCGCCCGCCGCGAACACCTTCTCCCCGCCGTACACGATCACGGCCCGTACGTCGTCGCGCCGGGTCGCCTCCTCGGCGAGTTCCTTCAGCCGGTCCTGTGTGGCGACGTCCAGGGCGTTCATCGGCGGACGGTCCAGGCGGATGGTGCCGACGCCTTCGGCGACTTCGAGATTCACGGTCATGAAGGCAGGTTAACGGGCACTAACGGGGTTGGCCCCGGTGCAGTACCTCACACCGGGGCCGTACCGCGCGATCCGTGGACCGAAGGGGCGCTACGCCTTCCACTTCTCCCAGGACATGTTCCAGCCGTTGAGTCCGTTGGCCGGGTCGACCGTGCGGTCGTGGGAGTGCTTCACGACCACCACGTCGCCGATGATCGAGTGGTCGAAGAACCAGCCGGCCGGCAGCCCGCGGTCGTAGCCGCCGCGCAGGTCGCGCAGGCCGATGCAGCCGTGGCTGGAGTTGTAGTTGCCGAAGGCGCCGCCGCCCCAGTAGTTGCCGTGGATGAAGGTCCCGGAGTCGGTCAGCCGCATCGCGTCCGGGACGTCCTTGATGTCGTACTCGCTGCCGAGGTTGACCGTCTCGCTGTTCATCCGGGTGACCCGGAGCCGCTCGCTGATGACCATCTGGCCGTTCCAGGTGTCGTAGCCGGGCTTGCCGGTGGTGACGGGCAGCGTCTTGACGACCTTGCCGTCCTGGGTGACCTTCATCTGGTGGGCCTTGGCGTCGACGACCGAGACCTGGTTGCGGCCGATGGTGAACTTGATCGTCTTGGCCTGCTTGCCGTAGACGCCCTTGCGGCCCTCGACGCCGTCGAGGTTCATCTTCACCGTGACCTTCGTACCGGACTTCCAGTACTGCTCGGGACGGAAGTCGAGGCGGTCGTTGCCGAACCAGTGGCCCTCGACGTCGACGGCCGGCTCGGTCGTGATGGTGATGGCCTTCTTGACGTCCGCGGGGTGGGTGATGCCCCGGGTGAAGCGGACGGAGAACGGCATTCCGACGCCCACCGTGGAGCCGTCCTCGGGGGTGAAGTTGCCGATGAAGGTGTTCTGCGGGGTGAGGGTGGTGAAGGTCGAGTCCTCCGCCGCCTGGCGGCCCGCGGAGTCCTTGGCGACCGCGTGGACCGTGTACCTGGTGGACGCCGCCAGGTGCGTGGCGGGCGTCCAGGCGGTGCCGCCGCCGGTGATGGACCCGGCTATCTTCGCGCCCTTGTCGTCCTTGACCTCGACGGTGGTGAGCCGGCCCTTGCTCGCACTCACCTTCAGCGCGCCGGTGGTGTCCACGGACTTCGCGCCGCTCTTGGGGCTGATGGTGACGACGGCTTCCGACTGCTTGGTCCGGGCCGCGTCCGCCCCCTTGGCCTTGCCGCCGTCGGCCGACCCGGCGCCCGACCCTCCTCCCCCGCCGCACGCGGTGAGGGCCAGCAGCAGCACGCCGGATATGAGGACCGGCACCCCCCGGCGCCGGCGCCCGCTCGCGTCAACCGACGCCCCCGATATCGGCCACACGTTCAAGTTGCTCTCCCCTCGCCGGGCCTGGTCCGGCCCGCGCCCCGGCACGCGTCCCGCGCGCATTGGCGCATATTAACCGCAAGGTTTTGGGGATCGTGTCAGGTAAAGGTCACCGTTCCGTCGCAACATCGTTCCCCGCGCCCGGCTCGATCCCCGCCTCCTCACCGGTTACTTGACCACCCCGCCCGCCTTCCACTCCTTCCAGCCCATGTTCCACCCTCCGAGTCCGTTGTCGGGAGCGACCTTTTTGTCCTTGCTGTGGACGACCTGCACCACGTCCCCGACGAGGCTGCGGTCGAAGAACCAGCCGGCCGGGGTGTCGGAGCTGCCGCCCTTCACGTCCCTCAGCCCCACGCATCCGTGGCTGACGTTGACGTGCCCGGGGGCGTCGGGCGCCCAGTAGTTGCCGTGCAGGAAGGTGCCGGAGTCGGTCAGGCGCAGGGCGTGCGGGACGTCCGGGATGTCGTACTCGCCGCCGAAGCCGACCGTGCGGCTGTTCATACGGGTCACGTCGAGCATCTCCATCACCACCATCTTCCCGTTGTAGGTGGTGTGTTCGGGCGCGCCCGCGGTGATCGGCACGGTGGCCAGCAGCGCGCCGTCCCGCCGTACCTGCATGGTGTGGGCGGCCGCGTCCACCAGGGAGACCTGGCTGCGGCCGACGGTGAAGGAGAAGGTCTTGTACTGGAGCCCGTAGACACCGCGCGCCCCCTCGACGTCGCGGAGCCGGAGGGAGACGGTGACCCGGGTGCCGGGCCGCCAGTACCGCTCGGGACGGAAGTCGAGGCGGGCCTTGCCGAACCAGTGGGGGCGCACCTCGACCGCGGGCTTCGCGCTGACGCGGACGGCGCGCTCGACGGCGGCGCGGTTGTCGATCTCCCGGTTGAACTCCAGCGAGACGATCATCCCGGTGCCGACCGTGGAGCGGTTCTCCGGAGTGACGTAGCCGATGAAGCGCTCGTCGGGGACGTACGTGGTGAACGTGGTGTGCCGTGCGGAGCGGCGGCCGTGGCCGTCCAGGGCCACCGCGTCGACCGTGTACTTGGCGGCCAGCGACAGCCGGGCCCGCGCGGGTTCCCAGCGCAGGCCGTCCGCCGAGATACGGCCGGGCACCGCGGAGTCCTGTGCGTCCTGGGACCTGACGACCTTCACCGACTCCAGCCGGCCGCTGTCCACGCGCACCAGGAGCTTTCGGCCCGGCCTGACGTCCTTGCTCCGGTCGTCCGGGGAGACGCGGATGACCTCCTCGGGGGCGGGGGCCTTGCCGAGGGCCTCGCCGATGTCGCTCCTGCCCGTCCCGTCCGAAGTGCAGCCAGCGGCTCCGGCCAGCAGTCCTGCCCATGTCAGTACGGCGACCAGCGCGGCCCCCGCGCGCCGTGCGCGCCCTTGTCCATGCCTCACGTGCTGCCCAACGACGCGGCCCGCCAGGGGAAACGTCGGTGCGGCACGCTCCGCCGCCACGGCCCCGCGCCGCGGGGAGCTTCGCCGCACCCGCACGTGCCTCGGGTCGTTTGGCCACGCTCTGGGCAGAACACTGGGGAGGACGACGCGACGGGGAGCCGCGGCCGGGACGCCGTGCGCTCTTTTTCCAGGTCGTCCCACGAGCCGTGGGAGGCGGACAGGTGTCCAGCGCAGCCGAGCAGGAGGCGGTGGCCGAGGGGCGGGCCGAAGGGGGCGCGCAGCCGGCCGCCGCGGTCAACGGCGCGCCCCGGAAGGTACCGGGCGTGCCGGTGCGGCCGGGTGCCTCGACACCCCTCGGAGCGAGGTTCCGGGTCGGCCAGGACGGGGTGGCGGGCACCAACTTCGCACTGTGGGCGGGCGGGGCCGAGGCGGTGGAGCTGTGCCTGTTCGACGAGCACGGCAAGGAGACGCGGGCGCGGCTGACCGAGCTCACCCACGAGATCTGGCACGGCTTCGTCCCGGGCGTGATGCCCGGGCAGCGCTACGGCTACCGGGTGCACGGCCGCTGGGACCCGTGGACCGGTGGCCGCTGGAACCCGGCGAAGCTGCTCCTCGACCCGTACGCGCGCGCGGTGGACGGCGACTTCAGCCTGCCGCCGGAGGTGTACGGGCATGTGCGGGACTGGCCGCAGCAGCACGTGGCCGACACCGTCCGCGACGACCGCGACTCGGCCCCGTACGTCCCCAAGGGCGTCGTGGTCCATGACGACGACGACTGGGCCGACGACCACCGCCCGAAGACGCCCTGGGCGGACTCGGTCATCTACGAGCTGCACGTCAGGGGCTTCACCAAGCTGCACCCCGGCATTCCCGAGGAGCTGCGCGGCACCTACGCCGGGCTGGCGCACCCCGCCGCCGTCGAGCACCTGGTCCGGCTGGGCGTCACGGCCGTGGAGCTGCTGCCCGTCCACCAGTTCGCGCACGAGGACCACCTGCTGCGCCGCGGCCTGAAGAACTACTGGGGCTACAACTCCGTCGGCTACTTCGCGCCGCACGCCGCGTACGCCGCGTCCGGGACCACGGGCCAGCAGGTCGGCGAGTTCAAGCGCATGGTCCGCGCGCTGCACGCGGCCGGCATCGAGGTCGTCCTCGACGTGGTCTACAACCACACGGCGGAGGCGAGCGAGCTGGGACCGACGCTCTCCCTGAAGGGCATCGACAACCGCGGCTACTACCGCCTCCAGTCCGACGCGCGGCGCTACGCCGACTACACCGGCTGCGGCAACACCCTGCACGTCGTGCAGCCGCACGTGCTCCGCCTGATCACCGACTCGCTGCGCTACTGGGTGACGGAGATGGGCGTGGACGGCTTCCGCTTCGACCTGGCCGCCGCACTGGCCCGCTCGATGCACGACGTCGACATGCTGTCGCCGTTCCTCGCGGTCATCGCGCAGGACCCGGTGCTCCGGCGCGTGAAGCTGATCGCCGAGCCGTGGGACGTCGGCTCCGGCGGCTACCAGGTGGGCGCGTTCCCGCCGCTGTGGACGGAGTGGAACGACCGGTACCGGGGCGCCGTGCGGGACTTCTGGCGGGGCGCGCTGCCGGACGTACGGGACCTGGGCTACCGCCTGTCGGGCTCCAGCGACCTGTACGCGTGGGGCGGCCGGCGGCCGTACGCCTCGGTCAACTTCGTCACCGCGCACGACGGTTTCACCCTGCGCGACCTGGTGTCCTACGAACGCAAGCACAACGAGGCGAACGGCGAGGGCAACCGGGACGGCACGGACGACAACCGGTCGTGGAACTGCGGCGCCGAGGGCGAGACGCCCGACGAGCGGGTACGGGCCCTGCGGCGGCGCCAGCTGAGGAACCTGCTGACCACGCTGCTGCTGTCGACGGGCGTGCCGATGCTGGTCGCGGGCGACGAGCTGGGGCGCACCCAGCGCGGCAACAACAACGCCTACTGCCAGGACAACGAGATCGGCTGGCTGGACTGGGGGCTGCTGGAAGAGCCGGGCTGGAAGGCCCTGTTCGACCTCACGGCCCGGCTGATCGCCCTGCGCCACCGCCACCCGGTGCTGCGCCGCCGCGCCTTCTTCTCCGGCCGGGCGCACTCCGCGGACGGCCTGCGCGACCTCGCCTGGTTCACCGCGCGCGGCACGGAGATGACGGAGGAGGACTGGTACGCACCGGCCGCCACGCTCGGCATGTACCTCTCCGGACGGGACATCCCGGGCCGCGACGAACTCGGCGCCCCGGTCCTCGACGACAGCTTCCTCGCCGTCCTGCACGCCGGGGACCGGCCGGCGGCGTTCGTGCTGCCGGGGCGGCCGTGGGCGGAGCGCTACGAGGTCGTGGTCGACACCTCGTGCGAGGCCCAGGCCGAGGAGCCGGGGGTGGTGCACCGGTCGGGGACGCCGATCACGGTGCCGGCGCGGGCGGTCCTGCTGCTGAAGGTCTCGCCGGCCGGCTGAGTGGCGCTGCGGCCGGGAGGGCCTGCCGGTGAACCTCCCGGTCCCGGCCCCAGGCCCTGTCGGTCTAGCCGAGGATCCCGCGCTCGTACGCGGTCGCCACCGCCGCCGCGCGGTCGCTCACGCCCAACTTGGCGTAGAGGTGCGTGAGATGGGTCTTCACGGTCGCCTCGCTGATGAACAGCTCACGGGCGATCTCGCGGTTGGAGGTGCCCTTGGCGACCAGCGCGAGGACCTCGCGCTCGCGGGCGGAGAGCGGCTCGCCGCCGGGGGTGCCCGGCGAGCGGACCGCGGAGACCAGGCGGGAGGCGACGGCCGGGGACAGCACCGTGCGGCCGTCGGCCGCCGCGCGGACGGCGGTGAACAGCTCCTCGCGCGGGGCGTCCTTGAGCAGGTAGCCCGTCGCGCCCGCCTCGATCGCGGGCAGGGTGTCGGAGTCGGTGTCGTAGGTGGTCAGGACGAGGACCTTGGCGCGGGCGCCGCGGCGGGCGAGCTCCTTGATGGCGTCGACTCCGCCGCCGCCCGGCATGCGCAGGTCCATGAGGATGACGTCGGGGTCGAGGACGGCGGCCCGCTCCAGCGCCTCGACGCCGTTCGCGGCCTCGCCGAGGACGGTGAATCCGGGCGCCGCGTCGAACATGCCGCGCAGGCCGTCGCGTACGACGGGATGGTCGTCGACGATCAGCAGGGAGATCGGGGCGTCACTGGTCATGGCGGACCAACGGTACGCGAGCCGACAGCGCCGTGCCGTGACCCGGTTCGGACTCCACGGCCAGCGAGCCGGCGATGCGTTCGGCGCGGGCGCGCATGCCGTCGAGGCCGAAGCCGCCCGCGCTGGTGCGGGCGGGCAGCGCCAGGGGGTCGAACCCGGTGCCGTCGTCGCGGATGTCGAGGATGACCTCGTCGCCGAGGAAGGAGAGGGTGACGCCGACGCGGCCGGCGTGGGCGTGCCGGGCCGCGTTGGACAGGGCCTCCTGGACGATGCGCAGGAGGGTGGCGGAGACCTCCTCGTGGAGCTGCTCGGCGGTACCGGTGACGGTGAACCCGGCCCGTACTCCGGTCCGTTCGCCCCATGCGGCGACGGTCTTCTTCAGCGCCTCGGGCAGCCCGTCGTTCTCCAGCGCCACCGGCGCCAGGTTGTGCACGGAGCGGCGCGCCTCGCCGAGGCTGTGCCGGGCCAGTTCCATGGCGCGGCCGGTGTGCTCGCGGGCCTGGTCCCGGTCGGGCGTGTTCACGACGACCTGGAGCTGGGCGATGATCCCGGTCAGGCCCTGGGCGATGGTGTCGTGGATCTCGGCCGCCAGCCGCCGGCGCTCGTCGGCGACCCCGGCCTCCCGCGCCTGGACCAGCAGTTGGGCGTGCAGGGCGGCGTTCTCGTCGAGGGCCTGCTGCAACGCCGTGTTGGTGCGCTCCAGTTCGGTGATGGTCTCGGTGCGCTCGCGGGAGCGCTGCGCCTCCTGCTCGGTGAGGTGGGCGACCACCATCTGCAGACCGGAGTTGGCGACCAGCAGCGCGCCGAAGACGGTCCACTGCAGCGCGCCGTGGAACGGCAGCCCGCCGGCCTGGGCGCCGGCCACGGTGACCGCGCTGGCGAGCAGGCCGAGCCGGTGCCACCGGCCGGGCAGGGTCTCGTCGGCGTCCATGTAGCCGGCGGCGGCGTAGAACGCGAAGAACGGGTTGAGGTAGGTCAGGCCGAAGGCGAGGGCCCAGCGGAGGGTGTAGTACACCGTCCCGCCGCGGGACGGCGTCCGGCGGCGGTCGGGCCCGCCGGGCCGGGTGCTGTGCCACCACAGCTGGAGCGCGAGCGCACCGGCGATCAGGCTCCAGGCGGCGTACCACTTGGCCGGGGACGCGTGCGGGTCGGCGGTGGCGAGGGCGAGGACGAAGCTGATGCCGAGCAGTCCGTACGGCCCCCAGGTGTGAAACTGCTCCCAGCGCCGGTCCAGGTGCGTGTCCACCACGGTCATGTCCCCAGTCTGCACGGCCGGCCGCCTACTCCCATCGGAACCAGCGCGTGGCCGCACCCGTCAGCAGCAGGATCCACACCGCCAGCACACCCAGATGGCTCCAGCCCGGCCAGTGCCCGGCGGCCGCCTGGTTCAGGGCCTGCGCGGCGGCGCCGAAGGGCGTGCAGCCCACGATCCTCCCCAGCAGGTGCGGCATGGCCTGCACCGGCAGCCACACACCCGCGCAGAACATCGACGGGAAGAACACCGCGGATCCGATCGCACCCGCGATCTTCGTCGTACGGGACAGCGCCGACACCACCGATCCGAGAGCGAGGGCGACCAGGACGGCGAGCAGCAGGGCGAGGCCGTATCCGGCGCCCTGCCGCGGCAGCCGTACGCCGAAGGCGAGCCGCCCGACCACGAGCACCAGGAGCGCCGACACCAGCGAAGCGGCGCCGAACACCACCATCTGCGCGGACAGCAGGGCGCCCGGGCGCACGGGCGTGGTGGCCATCCGGCGCAGGATGCCGCGCTCCCGGTAGCCGGTCAGCGACTGCGGCATGGACTGCAGGCCGCCGACGATCAGGCCGAGCAGCACGGCCACCGGGACGTAGGCGTCGATGGTGCGCAGGCCGCCGAGGTCGTCCTGGTGCTGCCTGAAGGAGGGGATGGAGCCGAGGATCAGCAGCAGCAGGGTCGGGAAGAGCAGGATCCAGAAGACGGCGCCGGGTTCGCGGCGGAAGAGACGGACCTCGGTCCGCAGTACGGCGGTGCTCATGCGGCCGGCTCCTTCGTCAGGTCGAGGAAGGCGTCGTCGAGCGTGGCGTCCACGACGCGGAGCTGGTGTGCGGTGACCCGGTGGCGGGCGAGCAGCGTGATGACGGCGTTGACCGTCTCGTCGGTGCCGGTCAGCGTGATCCGGCCGTCCCGGTGCTCGACCGAGGCGAGTTCGGGCAGCGCGTTGAGGTCGCGTTCGTCCAGCGGCGCGGACGGCGTGAAGCTGATGACGGTGGAGCCCGCCGAACGCCGGATCAGCCCGGACGGGGTGTCCAGGGCGGCCACCCTCCCCCGGTCGATCACGGCGATCCGGTCGCACAGCCGCTGCGCCTCCTCCATGAAGTGGGTGACGAGCAGGACGGTGACGCCGCCGGCCCGGACGTCCTCGATCAGCTGCCAGGTGTTCCGGCGCGCCCGCGGGTCCAGGCCGGTGGTGAGCTCGTCGAGGACCACGACCCGGGGGTTGCCGATCAGGGCGAGCGCGATGAACAGGCGCTGCTTCTGCCCGCCGGAGAGCTGGGCGAACCGGGTGGTCAGCCTGGCGGTCAGCCCCAGGCGTTCGGCGAGCGGCGCCCAGTCGAGCGGGCCCGGGTGGAAGGAGGCGTACAGCTCCAGCGCCTCGCGGACGGTGAGCTTGGCCTGGAGCTCGCTCTGCTGGAGCTGGGCGCCGAGGACGCGGGACACGCGCGCGTGGTCGGCGACGGGGTCGAGGCCGGTGACCCGTACGCGGCCCCCGTCGGGGACGCGCAGCCCTTCGACGCACTCGACGGTCGTGGTCTTGCCGGCGCCGTTCGGGCCGAGGACGCCGAAGATCTCGCCCTCCTCGACGGCGAAGGAGATGCCGTCGACGACGGGCCGGCCGCCGTAGGACTTGCGCAGATCGGTGACTTCGATGACAGGCATGGCAGCAGGGTCCCGCCGGGCCGGGGTCCGCCACATCGGCCGTCGCGCTCGAAGGGGCATCAACCGATCGGTTGATGCCGGGATACGACCGGACCGGCCAAAACTCGGTGGGCGTTGTCGGTGCCGGTCCGTAGGCTCACACCCGATGCCCACTACACGCGCTGCCGCAGAAGAACCCGGGGAGAGGTCCGAACGATCCGCCGTACGCACCCTGCTGCGTCTGTGGCCGTATGTGCGGCCCGTGCGGGTGCGTCTGTTCACGGCCGCGTTCGTCGCCGTGGTCGCCTCGTGCACGGGGCTGGTGATCCCGCTCGTCCTGAAGTGGATGGTCGACGGGCCGGTCGCCGGCCGGGACCCGGCGGGCGTCCGGCTCGGGGCGCTGTACCTGCTGCTCCTCGGAGTCGCGGAGGCCCTGCTGTTCGGACTGCGGCGCTGGCTCGTGGCGCGGCCGCTGGCGGGCGTCGAGGCGGGCATGCGCGCGGATCTCTACCGGCATCTGCAGCGCCTGCCGGTCGCCTTCCACGACCGCTGGGCCTCCGGCCAGCTGCTGTCGCGGGGCACGACGGACCTGATGCTGCTGCGCCAGTTCCTCGCCTTCCCGATGACGTTCCTGCTGGTCAACGGCGTGACGATCCTGGTCGGCGTGATCATCATGCTGCTTCAGGACTGGACGCTCGGACTGGTGATCCTCGGTCCCGCCGTCCCCGTGATCATCACCTGCGCCGTCTTCGAGAAGCGCTACGCCCGTGCGGCGCGGCGGGCCCAGGACCAGGTCGGCGATCTCACCACGGTCGTCGAGGAGAGCGTCCTCGGCATCCGCATCATCAAGGGCTTCGGACGCCACCGCAGCCAGGCCCGCGCCTTCCGCGACCTCTCACGGACCCTGCGCGGCACGGAACTTCGCAAGGCCGGCCTCCTCGCCACCATCTGGGGCGTCATCGTGACCCTCCCCGAGGCGGCGATCGGAGCGGCCCTGGTCCTCGGCACGGTCCAGGTGGCCGACGGCTCCCTCTCCGCGGGCACCCTGGTGGCCTTCCTCTCCACGGCCCTGGCCCTGCGCTGGCCGGTCGACTCCATCGGCTTCCTGCTGGCCATGAGCCAGGAGGCGGCGACGGCGACGGAGCGCTACTTCGAGGTCATGGACGCGCGGCCGGAAACCGCGGCTGCGAGAACGGTCCCGGCACACCCCGAAGGCTCCGGACTGCGCTTCGACGACGTCCGCTTCCGCTACCCGGACGCGCCCGCGGACAGCCCACCCGTCCTCGACGGCATCGACCTGCACGTCCGTCCGGGCGAGTCCATGGCCCTGGTGGGCGCGACGGGCAGCGGCAAGACGACCCTCACCGCCCTCGTCCCCCGCCTCCACGAGGTCACCTCCGGCCACATCACCCTGGACGGCGAGGACATCACCGCCATGTCCCGCGCGGAGCTGCGCTCGAAGGTGGCCGTGGCCTTCGAGGAACCCACCCTCTTCTCGGCCACCGTCGAGGACAACGTCCTCATGGGCGCCGGTGACACCGCCGGCCCGGCCGACCTGAACCGCGCCCTCGCCGTCGCCCAGGCGGGCTTCGCCCACACGCTCCCGCACGGCACGGACACCCAGGTGGGCGAGCAGGGCCTCAGCCTCTCCGGGGGCCAGCGCCAGCGTCTCGCGCTCGCCCGGGCGGTCGTCGGCAGACCCGGATTCCTCGTCCTGGACGATCCCCTGTCCGCACTGGACGTGCACACCGAGGCCGCCGTGGAGGCCGCCCTGCGCGAGGTGCTGGCCGACACGACGGCGCTCATCGTGGCGCACCGCCCCTCCACGGTCCTGCTCGCCGACCGCGTGGCCCTGCTCTCCGGCGGCCGGATCACCGCCGTGGGCACGCACCACGAACTGCTGCGCACCAGCGCCGAGTACGCGCACCTGATGTCCGGGACCGCAGAAGCGGAGGACGACCGATGACGGCTCCGACCACGTCCGCGCCCACGGCGGACGACGACGAACCGGACCTCCCCGGCCCCAAGGACACCGGCGACCCCTTCGACCGGGACGTCCTGCCCTCTCCCCCGGGCGCCACCGCCACGCTGCTGCGCTCCCTGCTCGCCCCGATGAAGCGGCGCGTCGCCTTCACCATGCTCCTGCTGCTGCTCCAGCAGGCGGCCGTGCAGATGGGCCCGCTGCTGGTGGCGTACGCGATCGACAACGCCGTGCCGGCGTTCCGGGACCACGACCACGGGCCGCTGATCGCGGTGGCGGTCGCCTATCTGCTGTGCGCGCTGGTCTCCGGCGGGCTGCAGTCCGCGTTCATCCTCGCCTCCGCCCGCGTCAACCAGGACGTGCTGCTCGACCTGCGCGGCCGTATCTTCCGCCACGCGCAGGCGCTGAGCATCGACTTCCACGAGCGGTACACGAGCGGCCGCCTGATCTCCCGTTCGACGGCGGACGTGGAGTCGCTCAGGGAGCTGCTCAGCGAGGGCCTGCAGGAACTCGTCATGGTCGTCCTGTCGTTCGTCTACATCTCGGCGATGCTGCTCTGGCTGGACCTGGGGCTCGGCGCCGTGGCGGTGGCGTCCTTCGTACCGCTCTACCTGCTCGTGCGGGTCTACCAGCGGCGTGCGGTGCGGGTGTACCGGGTGCGGTCCACCGCCATCGCCGCCGTCATCGTCAAGTTCGTCGAGACCATGAACGGCATCCGCCCGGTGCGCGCCTTCCGCCGCGAGGCCGCCAACGACGCCGCCTTCCGGGTGCTGAACCGGCGGCACGAGCGGGTCAACGGCGACGCGCTGCTGGAGATGGCCCGCTACGTCGTCGGCTCCCGGCTGGTCGCCAACACGGCCGTCGCGGGGATCGTGCTGTGGGGCGCCTACCGGGTGGCGGACGGCTCGCTGGAACTGGGCGTGCTGGCGGGCGCGGTGCTGTATCTGCGGCGGCTGTACGACCCCATCGACCGGCTCGGCATGTTCCTGAACGCGTACCAGTCGGCGGCCGCCTCCCTGGAGAAGATCGCCGGGCTGCTCGCGCAGACCCCGTCCGTACCGGAGCCGCCGGCTCCCGTGGAGCTGCCGCGGCGCGAGAGCGAGCACCCGGGCCGCGAGGTCGTCTTCGACGGGGTCGGCTTCGGCTACCGCACCGGCGGCGAGGTCCTGCCCCGCTTCGACCTCACCGTCCCCGCCGGGCAGACGGTCGCGGTGGTCGGCTCGACGGGCGCCGGGAAGTCCACCCTGGCCAAGCTGCTCGCCCGCTTCTACGACCCTTCCGTGGGCCGGGTCCTGCTGGACGGCGTCGACCTGCGCGAGCTGTCCGTGGCCGGTCTGCGGCGCGGGGTGGTGATGGTGACGCAGGAGACGTTCCTGTTCTCCGGCACGGTCGCCGAGAACATCGCCGTGGGCCGCCCGGACGCGTCCCGGGAGGAGATCGAGCGGGCCGCGAAGGCGATCGGGGCACACGAGTTCATCGCCGCGCTGCCGGACGGGTACGACACGGACGTACGCAAGCGGGGCGGCCGTATCTCCGCGGGCCAGCGCCAACTCGTGGCGTTCGCGAGGGCGTTGCTGGCCGATCCGGCCGTGCTGATCCTCGACGAGGCGACCAGTTCGCTCGACGTCCCGGGCGAACGGGCCGTGCAGCGGGCGATGTCGACGGTCCTGCAGGGGCGTACGGCGATCGTCATCGCGCACCGCCTGTCCACCGTCGAGATCGCGGACCGGGTCCTGGTCATGGAGCACGGCAGGATCGTGGAGGACGGCAGCCCGGCCGAACTCGTCGCGGGCACGGGGCGGTTCGCGGATCTGCACCGGGCGTGGCGCGACAGTCTGGCGTAGGGATCAGGGGAGCGGGGGGTCGGATGATCGACGCGTACGAGGAGCCGGGCGAGCCCGACTGCCGCGGGGGAGCGCGCTACCTGTGGTGGCTGGTGCGGTGCCAGCCGGGCCGGTCGCTCGCCGGTGCGGTGCTCGGCAGCGTGTGGATGGTGCTGCTGGCGGCGACGCCGTATCTGCTGTCCCGGGCGATCGACGAGGGGCTGGAGCCCGGCGACCGTCCGGCGCTGGTGGGCTGGACGGCCGCGCTGTTCGCGGTCGGGGTGTGCAACGCCTGGCTGGGCGTCATGCGCCACCGCACGATGACCCGGGTGCGGATGGACGCCAACTTCCGCACCGTGAAGGTGGTCGTGGCGCAGTCGGTCCGGCTGGGGGCGGCGCTGCGGCGCCGGGTCGGGTCCGGGGAGGTCGTCACCATCGGGGTGGGCGACGTGCAGACGATCAGCCAGTCCCTGACGGTCGTCGGGCCCGGGGTCGGCGCGGTGGTGGCGTATCTGGTGGTCGCCGGTCTGCTGCTGTCGATCTCCCCGCTGATCGCCTCGGTCGTCCTGCTCGGGATCCCGCTGATCGTCGTTGTCGTCGGCCCGCTGCTCGCCCGGCTCCAGGGCGCGGAGGCCGAGTACCGCGAGCGCCAGAGCGTGCTCACCGCCCGGATCGCGGACCTCGCGGGCGGCCTGCGCGTCCTCAACGGCCTGGGCGGCAAGGGCCTGTTCGCCGACGCCTTCGAGCGCGACTCGCAGCGCCTGCGCCGGCAGGGCTACCGGGTCGGCGCGGTGACCAGCTGGGTGCAGGCGCTCGGCGTCGGGCTGCCGACGCTCTTCCTCGCCGTGGTGACCTGGCTGGCGGCCCGGCTCGCCGCCCAGGGCACCATCAGCATCGGCGAGCTGGTCGCCGTCTACGGTTTCGTGGCGGTCCTGGTGGGCCCGGTCGCCTTCTGGGTCGAGTGCGGCTACCAGATCAGCCGCGGCCTGGTCGCCGCCCGCCGGGTCGTGCGCTTCCTGCAGCTCCAGCCCCTCGCCGACACCGGCACCCGCGACGCCCCCGCGCGGCCCTCCCCCCTGCACGACCCGCAGTCGGGCGTACGGGTGCTCCCCGGCAGCCTGACCGCGCTGGCGTGCGCCCGCCCGTCGGACGCGGAGTCCGTCGTCGACCGCCTGGGCCGCTACCTCCCCTCCCGGGCGACCTGGTGCGGCATCCCCCTGGACGAGATCCCCCTGCCCCAGATCCGCCGCCGCATCCTGGTGGCGGACCACGAGGCAGACCTGTTCGCGGGCACCCTGCGCGAGGCGATCGGCGGTCCGCAGGCGCCGCACAGGGGCGCGGGGAACCACGCCCGTCACCTGGCACCCGCACCCGGGCACCCCCCGGCGGACGAGGAGGCGCCCGTGACCCGGGCCCTGCGCACCGCGGCCGCGGAGGACATCGTCCAGGCCCTTCCCGACGGCCTCGACTCGCTCATCGACGCCCAGGCCAGAAACCTCTCCGGCGGCCAGCGCCAACGCATCCGCCTGGTGCGGGCCCTGCTCGCCGACCCGGAGGTCCTGCTCGCCGTCGAGCCGACCTCGGCCCTCGACGCCCACACCGAATCCCGCGTCGCGCAACGCCTTCGGGCCGCCCGCCGGGGCCGCACGACCGTGATCACGACCACCTCCCCCCTCGTGCTGGACCACGCGGACACCGTGTACTACCTGGTGGACGGCAAGGTCGCGGCCGCGGGAGGACACCGGGAACTGCTGGACACCGAGCCGGGATACCGCGCCCTCGTGGCCCGCGACGCCGACGCCGAGGAGGTCGTACGGTGACGGCGCGGACGTCGGGCCGGCTGCCCGTCGCGGAGCGTGCCGACGTACGCCGGGCCGTCGTACGGCTGCTGCGGGCCGACCGAGGGGCCTTCGCCGCCGTGCTCGCGCTCAACTGCCTGGCCGCCGCCGCGGGCCTGGCCGGCCCCTGGCTGGTCGGCCGGATCGTCGACCGGGTCAGGGCCGGCGGCGGCGTCGACGCGGTGGACCGCCTGGCCCTGTGGATCCTGCTGTGCTCCCTCGCCCAGCTGCTGCTCGCCCGCTGGGCCCGCTACGTGGGCCACCGCTTCGGCGAGCGGACCCTCGCCCGGGTGCGGGAGCAGTTCGTGGGCCGGACCCTCGCCCTGCCCGCCTCCGTGGTGGAGCGCGCCGGCACCGGCGACCTGACGGCCCGCGGCACGGCCGACGTGGCCATGGTCGGCACCACGCTGCGCGACGTCGGACCCGAGCTGCTCATCAACACCGTGCAGGCGCTGTTCCTGCTCGGCGCGGTGTTCTGGCTGGACCCGCTGCTCGGCGCGTGCGGCCTGCTGGGCCTGACCGGCACCTGGTGCGCGCTGCGCTGGTACCTGCGCCGGGCCCGCGACGGCTACCTCGCCGAGGGCGCCGCCACCTCCGACGTCGCCGAGATCGTCGCGGCGACGGCCTCCGGCGCCCGCACCGTCGAGACCCTGCGGCTGCAGCAGCGGCGGATCGCGGCGAGCCGGGACGCGCTGGAGACCTCCCGGCGCACCCGCTTCTACACGCTGTTCCTGCGTACCGTGTTCTTCCCGTCCGTGGAGATCTCCTACCTGGTGCCCGTGGCGGCCGTCCTGCTGGTCGGCGGCGTGCTGCACGGACGGGGCACGCTGAGTCTGGGCGCGGTGGTGGCCGCGGCCCTGTACCTCCAGCGGCTGAGCGGCCCGCTCGACGAGATCCTGATGCGGATCGAGCAACTGCAGAGCAGCGGCGCCTCCTTCGCCCGTGTGGAGGGCCTGGCCCGGGCCCCGCGCGCCCGGGAGGCCGAGGCCCCGGCCCCGGCGGACGACCGGTTCGACGTGACCGGGGTGCGGTACGCCTACGACCGCGGCGGCGAGGTGCTGCGCGGGGTGGACCTGACCGTCCGGCCGGGCGAGCGGCTGGCCGTCGTGGGCCCCTCCGGCGCGGGCAAGACCACGCTCAGCCGGCTGCTCGCGGGCGTCGACGCGCCGACCGAGGGCACGGTGACGGTCGGCGGGGTGCCCGTGGTCGCCCTCGGACCGGAGCAGCTGCGCCGCCAGGTCGTGCTGGTCACCCAGGAGCACCACGTGTTCCTCGGCACGGTCCGCGACAACCTGCTGATCGCCGAACCGGCCGCCACGGACGCGCAGGTGTGGGCCGCCCTCACGGCGGTCGGCGCCGGCGACTGGGTGCGGGAGCTGCCGGACGGGCTCGACACGGCGCTCGGCGACGGGGGGTGCCGCACCGACGGCTCGCAGGCGCAGCAACTCGCCCTCGCGCGCGTGGTGCTGGCCGACCCGCACACACTGATCCTCGACGAGGCGACGGCGCTGCTGGACCCGACAACGGCCCGGCACACCGAGCGCGCCCTGGCCGCCGTGCTGGAGGGCCGCACGGTCATCGCCATCGCACACCGCCTGCACACCGCGCACGACGCGGACCGGGTGGCCGTGATGGAGGACGGCCGGCTCAGCGAACTCGGCACGCACGAGGAGCTGGTGGCGGCCGGGGGCGCGTACGCGGCACTGTGGCGGACGTGGCACGGGGACCGCACCTGACGAATCGGCCACGCTTTCCGGATAGCGAACACAAGCCACCGGAGAACGAACCAGATTCGGCCAAGTTCCTGACGCGCCCCTGACAGAAAGCGCCATCCGGTGCCAGGCTTCCCACGGCCGTTCCACAGCAACCCCACAGCAACACCTCGCTGTGTCCACACGGCCGAGCACCTGGTTCCGCATTGGTTCTGCACAGTTCTGGCCGGACGGTCGACCCATCGTCCGGATCTCCCCTGGCCGCGCAACCCCGTGGCCACGCAGAAGGAGTCAGTGTTGAGAAGCAATATCTCTCGCAGACGCACCTCCCACATCGTCGCCGTCGCCGGCGTCACCGCCCTGCTCGCCGCGGCCGTCCAGTCGGGCGCCGCCTCCGCCGCCCCCGCCCGGCCCTCGACGGGCAAGGTCAACCCGGCCCACGCGGCCGTGCAGCTCACCGCCTCCCAGCGCGCGGAGCTGATACGCGACGCCGACACCGCCCGCGCGCAGACCGCCCGGGACATCGGCCTCGGCGCCAAGGAGAAGCTCGTCGCCCGTGACGTGGTCAAGGACGCCGACGGCACCGTGCACACCCGCTACGAGCGCACCTACGACGGCCTGCCCGTGCTCGGCGGCGACCTCATCGTCGACACCGCCAAGTCGGGCGCGACCGAGCGCGTCATCAAGGCGACGAACGCCACCGTCAAGGTCTCCGGCGTCACCCCGGACATCACCAGGGCGGCCGCCGAGCAGCAGGCCGTGAAGCGTGCGCGGGCCCTCGGCTCCACCAGGGCGAGCGCCGACAGCGCGCGCAAGGTGATCTGGGCGGCGACCGGCAGGCCGGTGCTGGCGTACGAGACGGTCATCGGCGGCCTCCAGGACGACGGCACCCCGAACCAGCTGCACGTCATCACCGACGCGGCCACCGGCAAGAAGCTCTTCGAGTACCAGGGCATCGAGAACGCCACCGGCACCGGCAACACCCAGTACAGCGGCACGGTCCCGCTGACCACGACGCAGTCGGGCTCCTCCTACACGCTGACCGACGGCGCCCGCGGCGGCCACAAGACGTACAACCTGAACCACGGGACGTCCGGCACCGGCACGCTGTTCTCGCAGACCAGCAACACCTGGGGCAACGGCACCACGTCGAACGCGGCGACGGCGGGCGCGGACGCCCACTACGGCGCGGCGGTCACCTGGGACTTCTACAAGAACACCTTCGGCCGCAGCGGCATCAAGAACAACGGCGTCGGCGCCTACTCCCGCGTCCACTACGGCAACTCGTACGTGAACGCCTTCTGGGACGACAGCTGCTTCTGCATGACCTACGGCGACGGTTCCGGCAACCAGGACCCGCTGACCTCCCTCGACGTGGCCGGCCACGAGATGAGCCACGGCGTCACCTCGAACACGGCCGGGCTCAACTACTCCGGCGAGTCGGGCGGGTTGAACGAGGCGACCTCCGACATCTTCGGCACCGGCGTGGAGTTCTACGCCAACAACAGCAGCGACGTCGGCGACTACCTCATCGGCGAGAAGATCGACATCAACGGCGACGGCACCCCGCTGCGCTACATGGACAAGCCCAGCAAGGACGGCGGCTCGGCCGACTACTGGTACTCCGGAGTCGGCAACAAGGACGTGCACTACTCGTCCGGCGTCGCCAACCACTTCTTCTACCTCCTCTCGGAGGGCAGCGGAGCCAAGGTCATCAACGGCGTGAGCTACAACTCGCCCACGTCGGACGGGCTTCCGGTCACCGGCATCGGCCGGGACAAGGCGCTGCAGATCTGGTACCGGGCGCTGACCACGAAGTTCACCTCCACCACCAACTACGCGAGCGCCCGCACCGGCACGCTCGCGGCGGCGGGCGAGCTGTACGGCACCACGTCCACCGAGTACAAGGCGGTGCAGGACGCCTGGGCCGCCGTCGCGGTCGGCTCACGCTCCGGCGGCGGCGGGGGCGGCGGCACGTCCTTCGAGAACACCACCGACGTGTCGATTCCGGACAACGGACCGGCCGTGACGTCGTCCATCACCGTCTCCGGCCGCACGGGCAACGCCCCGTCGAACCTTCAGGTTTCGGTCGACATCGTCCACACCTGGCGCGGCGACCTGGTGATCGACCTGGTCGCGCCGGACGGGTCGACGTACCGCCTGAAGAACTTCAGTGCCTACGACTCGGCGGACAACGTCCAGGAGACCTACACCGTCAACGCCTCCTCCGAAGTCGCCAACGGCACCTGGAAGTTGCGGGTGCAGGACGAGGCGGCACAGGACACCGGCTACATCAACAGCTGGAAGCTCACCTTCCCCTAGGCCGAGCCGGGACCCCAGGTCAGGGCGCCGCTCCGGAGGTTCGAATCCCCCGGGGCGGCGCTCTCCCGTTCCCGCCGCTGTTACATGAACGAAACGTTCACCCGGCAGTCGACTTTCGGCCAACATCACTTGGGGGTCCTGACATGTACGCATCGCCAATGTCACTCTTCCTCACAACCGCCGCACAAATTCACTCCGCTTCCGGCCCGGGCGCCCCACTGCCCTGCCGGACCCCCACTCCAAGGAGCTTGTGTGACCACCCCCCGCTACGCGCGTCACAAGCGCTCAAGCCTGGCCGTCGCCACCGCCGTCGCCGCCGGAGCCCTGCTCACCAGCGGACTCGCCGCCGGCCCGGCATCGGCCCAGATCCCGTCCGACCCGACGGGGAAGGCCCCCCTCGCCGCCGCGCCCACCGCGCTCTCGGCGGCGGCCCGCACCTCGCTCGTCCAGAAGGCCCAGGCCGACATAGCGCAGACGGCGCAGAAGATAGGCCTCGGCACCAAGGAGAAGCTGGTCGTCAAGGACGTCGTCAAGGACGCCGACGGCACCGTCCACACCCGCTACGAGCGCACCTACGCGGGCCTGCCGGTCCTCGGCGGCGACCTCGTCGTGCACACCTCGAAGGCCGGCCGGACGGAGGGCGTCACCAAGGCGACCCCGGCCGCCATCAAGGTCGCCTCGCTCAAGGCGCAGGTCACCCCGACCACGGCGGAGAAGCAGGCGGTGAGCGCCGCCAAGACGCTCGGCTCCGCCAAGTCCTCCGCCGACGGCGCCCGCAAGGTGATCTGGGCCGGCTCCGGCAAGCCCGTCCTCGCCTACGAGACCGTCGTCGGCGGCCTCCAGGACGACGGCACCCCGAACCAGCTGCACGTCATCACCGACGCGGCCACCGGCAAGAAGCTCTTCGAGTACCAGGGCATCGAGAACGCCACCGGCACCGGCAAGACGCTGTACTCGGGCACGGTCAGCCTCACCACGTCCGGCTCGGGCTCGTCGTACACGCTGACCGACGCCTCGCGCGGCAACCACAAGACGTACAACCTGAAGCACCGCACGTCCGGCACCGGCACCCTGTTCACCGACACGGACAACGTCTGGGGCACCGGCACGGCCTCCAGCTCCGCGACCGACCAGACCGCCGCGGCCGACGCCGCCTACGGCGCGCAGGAGACCTGGGACTTCTACAAGTCCACCTTCGGCCGCAGCGGCATCAAGAACAACGGGGTCGGCGCCTACTCCCGCGTCCACTACGGCAACTCGTACGTGAACGCCTTCTGGGACGACAGTTGCTTCTGCATGACCTACGGCGACGGCTCGGGCAACACCCACCCGCTCACCTCGCTGGACGTGGCCGGCCACGAGATGAGCCACGGCGTCACCTCGAACACCGCGGGCCTGAACTACTCGGGTGAGTCCGGCGGCCTGAACGAGGCGACCTCCGACATCTTCGGCACCGGCGTGGAGTTCTACGCCAACAACAGCAGCGACGTCGGCGACTACCTCATCGGCGAGAAGATCGACATCAACGGCGACGGCACCCCGCTGCGTTACATGGACAAGCCCAGCAAGGACGGCGGCTCGGCCGACTACTGGTCCTCCGGTGTCGGCAACAAGGACGTGCACTACTCGTCCGGTGTCGCCAACCACTTCTTCTACCTCCTCTCGGAGGGCAGCGGAGCCAAGGTCATCAACGGCGTGAGCTACAACTCGCCGACGTCCAACGGCTCGACGGTCACCGGCATCGGCCGGGACAAGGCGCTGCAGATCTGGTACAAGGCGCTGACCACGTACTTCACGTCGACGACCAACTACGCGAAGGCGCGCACGGGCACGCTGTCCGCCGCCTCCGCGCTGTACGGCGCGAGCAGCACCGAGTACAAGGCGGTGGCCGCGGCCTGGTCCGCGGTCAACGTGAACTAGTCCGAGGCGGGTTGGCGGGCGGTACCCGGAGCGTGGCCGCTCCCGGGTACCGCCCTACTCTTGGGTGCCATGCGCCTGGAGGACTTCACGTACGACGACGTCGGCGGGACCCGCCGCGCCGGGTTCTGCCCGCCGGGGTTTCACCCGATGCATGTACGCATGCGCATCGGCGAGGGGGAGAAGGTCTTCCACAGAGCCGCCGAGGCGGTGCTGACCTGGGAGATGCACCGCGAGCTGGGCGTGGGCATCGAGGCGGGCGCGGACCGCGCGGCGCCCGGGGTCGACGTCACGGTGAGCTTCGCCGGGCTGATCAAGGCCCCCTGCCGCGTCGTCTACACGGTCGAGGAGACCCGCCGCGCCGGCTGGGCCTACGGCACGCTGGCGGGCCACCCCGAGTGCGGCGAGGAGGCGTTCGTGGTGGACCGCACCGGCGACGGCACGGTGTGGCTGACCGTGGACGCCTTCAGCCGCGCGGCGAAGTGGTACGCCCGTGCGGGCGGCCCTGCGACGCGCGGCATCCAGCATGCCTACACCCGGCGGTGCGGGAGCGTGCTGAAGCGGATGTGCGCCCCCTACTCGGACGTGTGAGCCCGGCTCACCGCAGCAGCACCCCGCCTCCCTCGCCCGTCTCCTCCGAGGGCACCGCGACCAGCCCGAGCTCCGCCCCGGACGCGAGGAGCCGGTGCGCGGGCAGGATGCGCACCGTGTAGCCGTAGGGCCCGGTGCGGTCCAGGGCGAGCGGGCCCTCGTAGACCCAGCGGCCCTCCGTGTCGGGTCCGCCCGTCGGCTTCAGCGGGACCGCGACCGCGTCCGCGATGCGGTCCTGCTGGTCCACCCGGCCCGAGACGACCTGGACCTCCACGTCGTCCGGTGCGAGCCCGCCGAGGGCGACGCGCACCCGCAGAGCGAGTGTGGTGCCGAGTTCCGCGGTGGGCGTGTGCGCGGACGTCTCCAGATGGTCGACGCTGACCTCGTGCCAGGCGGACCGCACCCGGTCCTTCCAGCCGGCCAGTTCCCGCGCGGAGGCGGGGTCCATCGCGCGGTGCGCGTGCGCGGCCGGCGTGTAGAGGCGCTCGACGTACTCGCGCACCATCCGGCCGGCCAGCACCTTCGGGCCGAGCAGGGTGAGGGTCCGGCGCACCATCTCGATCCACCGGTCGGGCAGGCCGTGCCGGCCCCGCTCGTAGAAGCGGGGGGCCACCCGCTGCTCCAGCAGGTCGTAGAGCGCGCCCGCCTCTATGTCGTCGCGGTGGTCGGGGTCCGTCCCGGCGCCGTCCGCCGTGGGGATCGCCCAGCCGAAGTCGGGCTGGAACCACTCGTCCCACCAGCCGTCCAGCACCGAGAGGTTGAGGCAACCGTTGAGGGCGGCCTTCATGCCGGAGGTGCCGCACGCCTCCAGAGGGCGCAGCGGGTTGTTGAGCCAGATGTCGCAGCCCGGGTAGAGCTTCTGCGCCATCCCCATGCCGTAGTCGGGCAGGAAGACGATGCGGTGGCGCACGCGCGGGTCGTCGGCGAACCGCACCAGCTCCTGCACCAGCCGCTTGCCGCCGTCGTCCGCCGGGTGCGCCTTGCCCGCGACCACGATCTGGACCGGGTGCTCGGGGTGCAGCAGCAGGTCCATCAGCCGGTCGCGGTCGCGCAGCATCAACGTCAGGCGCTTGTACGACGGGACGCGCCGTGCGAAGCCGATGGTGAGGACGTCCGGATCGAGGACGCCGTCGATCCACCCCAACTCGGCCGTTCCGGCGCCGCGTTGGCGCCAGGAGGCGTGCAGCCGCCGGCGCACCTCGTCCACCAGCTGTTCGCGCAGGCTGCGGCGCAGCTCCCAGATGTCCTGGTCGGGGATGTCCGCCACGGCGTCCCAGCGGTCCGAGCCGCCGACGGTCATCGCGTCCTCGGTGCGCTGGGCGCCGATCTCCCGGGCACCGAGCCGGAAGACCTCGGGCGCCACCCAGGTGGGCGCGTGCACGCCGTTGGTGACGGAGGTGATCGGCACCTCGTCGGGGTCGAATCCCGGCCACAGACCGGAGAACATCTCCCGGCTGACGTGGCCGTGCAGCAGGGAGACGCCGTTGGCCCGCTGGCCGAGGCGCAGGCCCATCACGGCCATGTTGAAGAGGTTCGGCTCGCCGCCGGGATAGGTCTCCATGCCGAGCCGCAGGATGCGCTCGACGTCGATGCGCGGGAGCTCGGCGTCGGTCCCGAAGTGGTGGGCGACCAGCTCGCGGTCGAAGCGGTCGATGCCCGCGGGCACGGGGGTGTGGGTGGTGAACACGGTCCCGGCCCGGACGGCCTCCAGGGCCGAATCGAAGTCCAGCCCCTGGTCGCAGAGCTCGGCGATGCGCTCCAGGCCGAGGAAGCCCGCGTGGCCCTCGTTGGTGTGGAAGACCTCGGGCCCGGGGTGGCCGGTGAGCCGGCAGTACGTGCGCACCGCCCGTACCCCTCCTATGCCCAGGAGCATCTCCTGCAGCAGCCGGTGCTCGCTGCCGCCGCCGTAGAGCCGGTCGGTCACCCCGCGCTCGCCGAGGTCGTTCTCCTCGACGTCCGAGTCGAGCATCAGCAGCGGGACGCGGCCGACCTGGGCGTGCCAGACGCGGGCGTGCAGCTGCCTGCCCCCGGGCAGGGCGAGGGAGACCTGGGCGGGTGTGCCGTCGGGTTCCTCCAGGAGGGCGACGGGCAGCTCGTTGGGGTCCAGGACCGGGTAGTGCTCCTGCTGCCAGCCGTCCCGGGACAGGGACTGGCGGAAGTAGCCGTGCCGGTAGAGCAGGCCCACCCCGATCAGGGGCACGCCGAGATCGCTGGCCGCCTTGAGATGGTCGCCGGCGAGGATGCCGAGACCGCCGGAGTACTGCGGCAGGGCGGCGGTGATCCCGAACTCGGGCGAGAAGTACGCGATGGCCGCGGGCAGTTCCCCGGCCTGGTCCTGGTACCAGCGGTCGCCGCTCACATAGTCGTTCAGGTCGTCCGAGACCGCGGTCAGGCGGCGCAGGAATCGATGGTCCTCGGCCAGTTCCGCGAGCCGCGCGGGCGACACGCTCCCCAGCAGCCGGACGGGATCGCCGTCGCAGGCGGCCCAGTGCTCGGGATCGACGGACTGGAACAGGTCTCGGGTCTCCGGATGCCAGGACCAGCGCAGATTGCGGGCCAGATCGCTCAGCGGGCTGAGGGACTCGGGGAGAACGGGTCGGACGGTGAATCGACGGATCGCCTTCACTTTCCACCTCGACGCGTGTCGCTGTGCGGGCGCACAACACTGTGCGCCTCGTCGTCAACCTCGACGGTATCGGTGCCGGGGGCTCCGCAACCACGGCACGTCCAAGAACACGACAGACTCCTGCGAAGTCCGAAAAAAGCCGCAACCTTCATGCTTCCACCATGGCGGACATGGCCGATTCCCTCCCCATGGGCCCTCTTGTGGCCCTGTGCACCGCACGAGAGGCTGCCGGGAGGCGTACCGGACCACAGCCGGGTGCACCCCGGTGACCGACGGTCACCGTACGCCGAGTCGAGGAGGGGAACTCGGAGCATGGCACGGACGCGATCACGGCGTCTGCGCTGGGCGGGGGGACTGACCGCGGTGACCTGCACCGCCGCGCTGTCGGCCGGCACCCTGCCCGCGCACGCCGCACCTGAGGGGCGGATACTCGGCGCCGGCGGGCCGGGGGCCGTCGGCGGAAGTTACCTGGTGACGCTCAGGGGGGACACGAAGGCCTTGTCGGCGGCCGGAAAGGGCCTGGCCGAGAAGTACGGGGCGAGAATAAGCCACAGCTACGGCACGGTCCTGAACGGCTACGCCATCCGGGCGAACGAGAGACAGGCCGCACGGCTCGCGGCCGACTCCCGGGTCGCCTCGGTCGTCCAGGACACCCGGGTCACCCTGGAGCGCACCCAGAAGAACCCGCCGTCCTGGGGCCTGGACCGGATCGACCGGCGGAGCCTGCCGCTGGACGGGCGCTACCTCTCACCCGACCGGGCGGGCCGCGGGGTGACGGCGTACGTGATCGACACCGGTGTCCGGATCACCCACAAGGACTTCGGCGGCCGGGCGAGCTACGGATGGGACTTCGTCGGCAACGACAGGACCGCGAACGACGGAAACGGCCACGGCACCCACGTCGCCGGCACCATCGCCGGCACCACGTACGGCGTCGCCAAGCTGGCCAGGGTCGTCTCGGTCCGGGTCCTGGACAACAACGGCTCCGGCACGACGGCACAGGTCATCGCGGGGATCGACTGGGTGACCAGGCACGCGAGGAAGCCGGCTGTCGCCAACCTCAGCCTGGGCGGCTCCCACAACGCCCAGCTGGACGCCGCCGTACGCACCTCGATCGCCTCGGGCGTCACCTACGCCGTCGCCGCGGGCAACGACGGCCGGCCGGCGGGCCTCTTCTCCCCGGCCGACGTCAGGGAGGCGATCACGGTCGGCGCGACCGGCCGGACCGACGCGCGGGCGGGCTTCTCGAACTTCGGACCGGCCGTGGACCTGTTCGCCCCGGGAGTGTCCATCACCTCGGCCTCGTACGCGAGCGACACCGGCAGGGCGACCTTCTCCGGTACGTCCATGGCGGCGCCGCACGCCACCGGTGCGGCCGCGCTCTACCTGGCCGGCCATCCGAAGGCGACACCGGCCCAGGTCGCGAAGGCGCTGGTCAAGCTGGCGGTGTCCGGGAAGGTCTCCGACCGGGGCCTGGGCTCGCCGGACGAGCTGCTGCAGGTTCCGGCCCCGTAGCGGCGGTGGTCGGGTTCGTTCGTCCAGGAGTACTCGGACCGGCCCCGTTCGTTCACGAACGGGGCCGGTCTTGTGTGTAGACATACGAGTGAGTAGTTAACAAAGTGCCGGATTGCTCACCCGAATAGGGTGGGAAGGCTCCCCGGGTACACGACAGGCAGATCACAGGAAACACCCCGCAGGACCCACCTCCCCACAGCCATCCGCCCACCCACGTTGACGCGGACAGGAGCGGTCATGCCCGCCACGCACCACTCGCCAGCACCACCGACGTCCGGCGCCGAGGAGACTCTCGGGCGCATCCCGGTCCTCGACGTCCGGCCGGTCGTCCAGCACGGACGCAGGCCCGCCAAGGCGGTGACCGGAGAGACGTTCGAGATCTCGGCCACCGTCTTCCGCGAGGGCCATGACGCCGTGGCCGCCAACGTCGTCCTACGGGATCCAGAGGGCCGTCCGGGCCCCTGGACGCCGATGCGGGAACTGGCCCCCGGTACGGACCGGTGGGGCGCCACCGTCACCGCGGGCGAGCCCGGCCGGTGGTCGTACACCGTGGAGGCCTGGGGCGACCCGGTCACCACCTGGCGCCACCACGCCCAGATCAAGATCCCGGCCGGGATGGACACGGAGCTCGTGCTGGAGGAGGGCGCGCGCCTGTACGAGCGCGCGGCCGAGGGCACGCCCGCCGGTGAGCGGCGGGTGATCGCCGCCGCCGTGGCGGCGCTGCGGGACGAGAGCCGTCCGGCCGCCTCGCGGCTGGCGGCGGCGTTGACGCCGGAGGTGGACGCGGTGCTGGCCCGGCATCCGCTGCGGGAGTTCGTGACCGCCTCGGCGACGCTGCCGCTGCT
>NZ_JBIWOE010000065.1:0-37213 GCF_044767585.1 Streptomyces sp. NPDC101225 | reverse complement strand
CACCTGCACTTCACACCCACCGGGTCGTCCTGGCTCAACCTGGTGGAACGGTGGTTCGCCGAGCTGACGAACAAGCAGATACGACGAGGCGTCCACAAAACCGTCCAGGCCCTGGAGAAGGACATCCGTGCCTGGATCGCCGCATGGAACACCGCCCCAAGGCCCTACGTCTGGACGAAGACCGCAGACGAGATCCTCGAACGCCTCGCCAGTTATCTGAACAGAATTCCTGACTCAGATGACTAGGGGTGTGGCGAAAGTGGCGTCGTCCGCCCGCCGGGCAGGCGGGACATTCGCAACACGCCCTATTGCTCGGGGGAGTGGACGGCGGTTGCCCCGCCGGGTCGGGTGCGGGTCCGCCGCGGCCGGTCGGGCAGGGCCCCGGGTTCCTGGGGGAGCGGGCGGCCGCGTACCTTCACGAAGCGGACCGGCGTGCCCGGTGCCGCCTGGGCCGCTGCCGGGAGGTCGCGCGGGTGGACGACCGCGATCACCGGGTAGCCGCCGGTGGTCGGGTGGTCCGCCAGGAAGACGACCGGACGGCCGTCAGGGGGGACCTGGACCGCGCCCAGGACCATGCCCTCACTGGGGAGTTCGCCCGGCAGGGCCCGGTCGAGGGCGGGGCCCTCGGTGCGCAGGCCGATGCGGTTGCCCGCGGCGGAGACGCGGTACGGGCGGGACGTGAAGATGCGCAGCGCCTCCGGGGTGAACCAGTCGTCTCGCGGTCCGAGCGCCACCCGCAGGACGAGTTCGGCCGGTGGCGCCGGCTGCGGGGCGACGTCCACGTGTGCGTGGAGGCCCTCCGGCGTTCCCAGCGGGATCACCGTGCCGTCCGTGAGAGGCGGCGGGCCGAGGCCCGACAGGAGGTCCGTGGAGCGGCTGCCGAGGACCGGTTCGACCGCGATGCCGCCGGCGACGGCCAGGTAGCCGCGCACCCCGGCGACGGCCGCTCCGACGTCCAGGAGCGCACCGGCGGGCACACGCACCGGTGCTCCCCAGGCGACCGGCCGCCCGTCGACCGTGACCGCGCACGGTGCGCCCCCGACGGCCACCGTGACCGTCGAACGCGGCCGCACGGCACAGCCGTTGAGGGTCGTCTCCAGGACCGCCGCCCCGGGCGGGTTGCCCACGAGCCGGTTGACGAGCGCGGCGGCGGGGGAGTCGAGCGCGCCGGAGCGGGGCACGCCCAGGTGCGCATGCCCGGGACGGCCCCGGTCCTGCACGGTGGTCAGTGCCCCGGCCCGTACCACGACGAGCGCCCGGTCCGTCATGAGCCGTCCACCGGCACGAAGCGCACCCGCGTGCCGGGCGCCAGCAGCGCGGCCGGCACGCGCGCGGGGTCCCACAGCACGGCGTCCGTGCGGCCGATCAGCTGCCAGCCACCCGGCGAGGAGCGCGGGTACACGCCCGTGTACGGGCCCGCCAGGGCCACGGAACCGGCCGGGACGGCCGTGCGCGGAGTGGCCCGGCGCGGGACGTCGTAGTGCTGCGGAAGGCCCGTGAGGTAGCCGAAGCCGGGCGCGAACCCGCAGAAGGCGACGGTGAATTCGGTGTCCGCGTGGATGCGGGCCGCCTCCTGCTCGGTCACGCCCCAGTGCGCGGCGACCTCGGTGAGGTCCGGGCCGTCGTAGCGCACCGGGATGTCGATCGCCTCACGCGCGCGTGGGGGAGCCGGTGGTACCTCGGAGGCGGTCAGCTCGGAGGCCAGGCGGGCCGGGTCGGAGAGGCCGTCGAGCAGGACGGTGCGGGCCGCCGGGACGATCTCGCGCACGCTGAGCAGACCCTCCGCGCGGCGGCGCAGCAGTTCCGCGTGCAGGGCCTGTGCCTCGTCCCCGCTGGACAGTTCGACGAGCAGGGCGCGGTCGCCCACGGGCAGCGCCCTCATGCGAAGGCCTCCACCCGGACTCCCGACGCCTGCAGCCGCCGCCGGACCAGCCGGGCCAGCTCCACGGCGCCCGGCGTGTCCCCGTGCAGGCACAGGGAACGCGCGCGTACGTCGACGGCGGTACCGCAGTGCGAGGTGACCGTGCCGAAGCGGGCCAGGCCCACCGAGCGCTCCACGACCGCCTCCGGATCGGTGACCACGGCGCCTTCGTGGCCGCGTGGCACGAGGGTGCCCGCCGCGGTGTACGCGCGGTCCGCGAACGCCTCCGTGACGGCCGGCAGCCCCGCCCTGCCGGCGTGCTCCAGAAGCCGTGAGCCGGGCAGGCCCAGCACGGGCAGCGTGGCGCCGGCGAGCCGCACCCCCTCCACGACCGCGCCGGCCTGCTCCTCGTCGTGCACGACGCGGTGGTAGAGCGCGCCGTGCGGCTTGACGTACGACACGCGCGTGCCCGCCGCGCGCGCGAAGACCTCCAGGGCGCCGATCTGGTACGCCACTTCGGCCGCGAGTTCCGCGGGCGGCACGTCCATCGCGCGCCGCCCGAACCCGGCCAGGTCCCGGTAGGAGACCTGGGCGCCGATCCGCACACCGCACCCGGCCGCGAGCTCGCACACCCGCCGCATGGTGGCCGCGTCCCCGGCGTGGAATCCGCAGGCCACGTTGGCGCTGGTGACGACGGACAGCAACTGCTCGTCGTCGGTCAGCCGCCAGCGGCCGAAGCCCTCGCCGAGGTCGGCGTTGAGATCGATCGACGTCATGGATCCTTCGGTCTCCTCTCAGGCCACGCGGTACTGGTCGTCGCGGGCGTCGGTCAGGAACATCTGGCCCGGTGCGTGGGTGAGGGCGAAGGGCGGCCGGGACGCCATCACCGCCGCCTGCGGGGTCACTCCGCAGGCCCAGAACACCGGGATGTCGTCCGGTTCGGCGTCCACCGGGTCGCCGAAGTCGGGCCGGCCGAGGTCCTCGATGCCGAGCGCCGAGGCGGGGCCGCAGTGCACGGGGCTGCCGTGCACCGCCGGGAGCAGACTGCTCTCCCGCAGCGCGGCCGACAGGTGCTCCGGGGGCACCGGCCGCATGGACACCACCAGCGGGCCGCGCAGCCGCCCCGCGGGGCGGCACCGGCGGCTGGTCACGTACATCGGGACGTTGCGGCCCTGCTGGATGTGGCGGATCGGGACGCCCGCACCGGCCAGCGCCCACTCGAAGGTGAAGCTGCAGCCGATGAGGAACGAGACCAGGTCGTCGCGCCAGTACGCGCGCACGTCCGTGGGTTCGTCCACCAACTCGCCGTCCTGCCAGACCCGGTAGCGCGGCAGGTCGGTGCGCAGGTCCGCGCCGTCCGCCAGGGCCGTGGTGACGTCCCCGGCGTCGGTGACGTCCAGCACCGGGCAGGCCTTGGGGTTGCGCTGGCAGAACAGCAGGGTGTCGTAGGCCCAGTCGGCGGGCACCGAGATCAGGTTGACCTGGGTGTGGCCGGCCGCCACACCGGCGGTGGGGCCGGCGAGCCCGTCCCGGAAACGGGCCCGGGCGGATGCCGGGCTCCACGCGTGCGCGTGCTCGTCGACGACGGTCAGGGGGCGGTCTTCCGTACGGTTCACGCCAGTTCCCTCCCGCGGGTCTCCGGCAGCCCCAGCAGGGCCAGTGCCGCCACGCCGTAGCCGAGCGCGCCGAACACCAGCGCACCGCCCACGCCCCAGCTGTCGGCGAGGAATCCGACCGTCGTGGGGAAGACGGCGCCCACGGCGCGCCCGGTGTTGTAGGTGAAGCCCTGTCCCGTGCCGCGCACGGCCGTCGGGTACAGCTCGCTCAGGTAGGAGCCGAATCCGCTGAAGATCGCCGACATGCAGAACCCGAGCGGGAAGCCCAGCACCAGCAGCAGCGAGTTGGCGCCCTGCGGGATGTTCGCGTAGGCCAGGATGCACACGGCCGACAGCAGCGCGAACAGCCAGATGTTGCGTTTGCGGCCCAGCCGGTCGGTGAGGTATCCGCCGGTCAGATAGCCGAGGAAGGCGCCGGAGATCAGGAACGCCAGGTAGCCGCCGGTGCCGACGACCGACAGACCCCGATCGCTCTTCAGGTACGTCGGCACCCAGGTGGCCAGCGTGTAGTAGCCGCCCTGGACACCGGTGGACAGCAGCCCCGCGAAGATCGTGACGCGCAGCAGGCCGGGCCTGAAGATGGCGGCGAACGAGCCCTTGTGGGCGCTCGTCTCGCGTACGGCCGCCGCTTCGGGGGCGTCGTGCACGCGGCGCCGCATCCAGATCACCAGCAGCGCCGGCAGCGCTCCGGTCCAGAACATGACGCGCCAGGCCAGGTCGTCGCCGGCGAGGGAGAAGACCACGGTGTAGGCGACGGCGGCCAGCGCCCAGCCGATCGCCCACGAACTCTGCACCGCGCCCAGGGTGCGGCCGCGGTGCCGGGCGCTCGCGTACTCGGCGACCAGGATCGCGCCGACGGCCCACTCGCCGCCGAACCCGAGGCCCTGGAAGGCCCTGAGGACCAGCAGCGTCTCGTAGTCGGGCGCGAAGCCGCAGGCCACGGTGAAGACCGCGTAGGTGATCACCGTGATCATCAGGGCCCGTACCCGGCCGAACCGGTCGGCCACCACGCCCGCGAGGGCGCCGCCGACGGCGGACACCACCAGCGTGACGGTGGTGAGCAGGCCGGTCTGGCCGCTGTCCAGGCCGAAGTACGCGGCCAGCGCGACCATCGTCAGCGGCAGCGTGAAGTAGTCGTACGAGTCCAGCGCATAGCCGCCGAACGCGCCGGCGAAGGCGCGGCGGCCGCGCGGCCCCAGGGCGCGCAGCCAGCCCAACGGGCCGTCTTCGAGGACGCGTTCGTCCGCGTCGGGCTGTGTGCTCAGGGCCTGCGGTGAAGGGGTCGTGCTCATGTGCACCTCGCAGTGGGAGGACGGAGGGTGCTTGGGAGGTGAGCCGTGCGGTGCGTGGGGGTGCCGTGCGTGAGCGTGCCGCGCAGGGGGGGTGCTGCGTGAGCGGCCGGCGCCGAGGGAGCCGGCGCCGTGAGGAGCAACGTAGAGGATCGTTCAACGATCCTTCAATACCCATGTTGTTTCGTTCTTGTGTCTGCGATTGAATTCCGGGCATGGCAGAGCAGCTGAACGGACTGGCCGACGATCGCGCTCTTCTGGGGCGCACCAGCACCGCCGAGCGCGTCTCGGACATCCTCAGAGGCCGTATCGCCGAGGGGTTCTTCCCGCCCGGGACCCGGCTGTCGGAGGACAGTATCGGCGGCGCGCTCGGGGTCTCCCGCAACACGCTGCGCGAGGCGTTCCGGCTGCTCACCCACGAGCGCCTGCTCGTCCACGAGTTGAACCGGGGTGTCTTCGTCCGGGTCCTGGCCGTCGAGGATGTCGAGGACATCTACCGCACCCGCCGGCTCGTCGAGTGCGCCGTCGTCCGCGGGCTGGGCGAGCCGCCGTACGCCCTCGAGGCGCTCGCCGCGGTGTGCGAGGAGGGGCAGCGGGCGGCGCGCGAAGGTGACTGGAAAGCGGTGGGTACCGCCAACATCCACTTCCACCGCGAACTGGTCGCGCTCGCCGGCAGCGCCCGCACCGACGAGCTGATGCGCAGCGTCTTCGCCGAACTCCGCCTCGCCTTCCACGTCGTGGACGACCCCAAGCGCCTCCACGAGCCCTACCTCGCCCGCAACCGCCAGATCCAGCGGGCCCTGCAGACGGGAGAGCGGGACGAGGCCGAGAAGCTGCTGGCGGTGTACCTCGACGACTCGCTCGAACGCGTGGTCGACGTCTACCGCCGCAGGGTCGGGGAGGGCGAAGCCCTTTCCTAGAGCGCGGCGGGCCCCGGACGGCGCACACACGATTCACGCCCGTTTGGGCCGTTGTCAGACCGAGGACCTAGTCTGTGCACCGTGACTTCGCCTGCACCGACGGACAGCGTTCCGCCCCAGCTCAGCGCGGGGCCGCGCCCCGCGCCGGGCCCGGCCGCCGACGAGGGACTGGCGCGGCGTCTGCGCGCGCTCGCCTGCACCGCGCCCCTGCACGACCTCGACACGCGCAAGGCCAACCTCGCAGGCGAGTACTCGGTCTACGGCATGGCCGAGGTGGCCCTGTCCGCCATCGACCTGGTCACGCTCAACATGGACTTCGACACGGGCGCCGACCACGACCAGATAGTCGCCCGCCTCATCCCGCGCATCGCCGCCCAGGCTCCGCAGCGGCCCGTCACGGAGCACGAGCGCGTGGCCCGCTGGGTCCTGGAGAACCTGATCAACGTCGGCAGCGTGGACCGCGGCTTCCGCGCCGTCTACGGCACGTTCGCCACCGACGGCAGCTACGTCCGCCGTGACTACGACTTCAAACTGATCGAGGAGGTGCCCGGCCCCGGCGGCACCGTCTACCTCCGTACGACCGACGAGGCGGTCAACGTCCTGGTCGGCGCCCTGGACACGGACGTCACCAGCGCCCAGATCGCCGCCGAGGTCAAGCTGGAGGTCCTGATCAACCGGGGCCGGCTCGCCGACGCCCAACTCGCCGCCGAGCAGGCCCGGTACCGCACGGTGCAGTACTCGGAGACGCTGCGCCGCGCCCTGGAGGCCACCCGGCGCAACGTCCGCGCGGTGGACTGGCTCAACGCCGTTCCGGACATGATCGCCGAGGCGCTGGACCACGTCGCCGACCGGTACCGCCACGAGAACGCGATCCTCACCAACATCCGCAAGGCGCGCGACGAGACCGAGGACGCCGAGCACAAGCGGCGCGCGGCCGAGCTCGTGGACATCGTCAAGGACTGCATCCGCAGGCACACGCAGCTGCAGTCCCGGCTGCTGGAAGCCGGACCGCTGTTCCGCGCGGAACAGGACCGGCAGGCCTTCGCCACCCCCATGACGTCCTCGGGGATCGACCTCTACGGCCACCTCGTCGCCCCGATCCTGCCGCTGCCGCTGGAGCGGTCGGTGCGCGTGACCGACGCGTTCTTCGCGCGCGGGACCGGGCTGCGCACGCCGGTGTCCGTCCGGGTGACGGACCTCGTCGACATCCTGCTGACGCCGCCGGTGGAGCGGGAGCACCTGGGCGCGGAGATGCCGGAGCCGGACCTGATCGCCACGCCGGACGACAGCCGCTTCAGCGAGGAGCAGCTGGCCGCGGCGACCGAGCTGCTCGATCTCCCGGCGGACGCGCCCCGCAGACTCTCCGGCCTGCTGGCCGAGGCGCGGCGTGTCGATCCCGACCTGCCCTACCTCGTGGCCCTGCTGGCCGTCCACGCGGCCAGCCCGCCCGTGGGCACGGCCTACCGGCAGGGCGAGGAGAAGCTGCTGTTCGCCGTGGACGACGGCACGGATCTGGACGACCCCGAGTTCGGCGGCGCCGACCTGATCGTGGGCACGGCCCTGCTGGACGCCGCGGGGATGGCGGCCGACAGGACGGAGGCGGCGTGAACGGACCCGGGCAGCGTACGGACCGGTGGGAGAGCAGCAAGGAGCGACAGCTGTGAGCGAGCACGTCGAGTGGAGCGAGCCGGAGACCGGTGCGGTGCCGGTCACCGCCGCCGTCACGCCCGCCGACGCCGCCGACGCCGCGCGGCTCGTCGCGTTCGGCCTGCAGCCCAAGCTGCAGCCCGCACGCGACCAGGAGTACGCCGAACTGCTGCGCCGCTACCGCGAGGACCCGCCGTTCGCGCGGCTCGCGGACGCCGTGGCCACCGGTCTCGGCCTGGTGGTGCTGGAGGTGTCCCCGCGCGCGGGGATGGCCGTGACGGCGGCCGAGGACTCGGTGTTCGCCGTCCGCATGAGCGACTACGCGCGGCGTACGTCCGCCGACGGCGGGGACCGCTTTCTGCACGGCCTGGCCCATCTCGCCGTCGCCGCCATGGCGTTCCCGCGCCCCGAGGACCTCGCCGACGACGGCTACATCGGCCGCGTGACGGTCAACGGGGTCGACGCCTTCGTGCGGCAGGCGTGCCGCCGTCTGGAGGAGCGCGCCGCCGAGCACGGCGACAACACCGACCCGGCCACCGACGCTCCCGGCCTGGAGGCCGCGTGGCGGATCTGGATCAGACGCAGCGCCACGGGCGCCACCAAGGATGCGCGCAGACTCGCCGGTTCGACGACCGGAATCGTCGGCAAGGCAGCCGCGTTCCTGACCGACTCCGGGTTCCTGCAGCGCACCGGCGACGACAACGGCGGTACGTACCGCACGACCACGCGCTATCAGCTCCAGGTGCGGGACATGGCGGGCAGCGCCGCGATGGCCGAACTGCTGGAGCTGGGCGTGGTCCCGGTGACCGACGGCACGCCGACGCTGGTGCCCGCCGAGGACGCCGACGCGGTGGAGCTGGCGGCCGACGCCGGGCTGCCGTTCCACTCGTCCCGCTCCTGAACCTCCCCTCCCTGCCGAAGACTTACGAGAGTCCGCCATGTACGAGCTGTCCCGGGTCCGCCTCTACTCCATCGGTCCCGCCGGTGCGCGCTACGCCGACACCGTGCTGGACCTGCGCGGCGTCGGGGAGCCCGTGCCCACTCCCGCGCCCACCCAGGCGGAGTTCTTCGAGGAGGAGCCCCTCGGCCCGCCACGCCGCCCCGCGCCCGCCGGCGTGCTCTTCCTGGAGAACGGCGGCGGCAAGTCCGTGCTGCTGAAGCTGATCTTCTCCGTCATGCTGCCGGGCCACCGCAACACCCTCGGCGGCGCCAGTTCCGGCGTGCTGCGCAAGTTCCTGCTCGCCGACGACTGCGGGCACGTCGCCCTGGAGTGGCAGCACACGCTGACCGGCGAGTGCGTCGTCGTGGGCAAGGCCAGCGAGTGGCGTGGGCGGCAAGTCTCCAACGACCCGCGGAAGTTCGCCGAGGCCTGGTACTCCTTCCGGCCCGGGCCGGGGCTCTCGCTGGACAACCTGCCCGTGGCCGAGTCCACCGCCGTGCGTCCGGTCGCCGAGGGGCAGTCGGGCGCACAGGGCCGCCGCCGCACCATGAAGGGCTTCCGGGACGCCCTCACCGAGGCGGGCAGGGCGTACCCCCATCTGGAGGTGCACTGGGAGGAGATCCACGACCGCTGGATCGAGCACCTCGGCGACCTCGGCCTCGACCCCGAACTCTTCCGCTACCAGCGGGAGATGAACGCCGACGAGGGTGAGGCGGCCGGCCTCTTCGCCGTCAAGAAGGACTCCGACTTCACCGATCTGCTGCTGCGGGCGGTGACCGACACCCGGGACACCGACGGGCTCGCCGACCTGGTCAGCGGCTTCGGCAACAAGCTCGGCCGCCGCGCCGAGCTGATCGCCGAGCGGGACTTCACCGCCGGGTCGGTGGACCTCCTCGGGCGGATCGTCGAGGCCGCCGAGTCCCGGGCACGCGCGCGTGACGTCCACACCGGCGCGGAGCGCCGCACCCGCTCGCTGGCCCGCCGGCTCTCCGCCCGGGGTGTGCGGGAGCGGGTGCGCGCCGCCGACCTCGCCCAGCGCGTCACGGCGGCCGCGTACGCGGTCACCCACTCCGAGGGGGCCCGGGAGCGCAGCGCGCTGATCTCCGCCGAACTCGCCTACCGCAACGCCTCCCTGGCGCTCGGCGCCGCCGAGAAGTCCGCCGCCGCGCAGAAGCGTGAACTGGCCGACGCGCGCACCCTGCACTCCGCGTGGCAGGCCGCCGAGGCCGTACTGCGCCACCGGGCCGCCGCCGACCGCGCCGCGCGCGTGGCCGCCGCGATCCAGGAGGCCGAGCGGGACGCGGCACCCGCGCTCGCCGCCCGCGCCAGGGCCGCCGTCGATCTCGTACGGGCCCTGCACGCGGCGGCGGACAGCGCCGAGGCCCTCGCCAACGAGGAGGAGGAGCGCTCCGCGGCCCTCCAGGAGGTCGGCGAGGCCGCCTACCGTGACTCGACCGCCGCCGCCACGGAGGCGCAGCGCGCCCGCAGCGAGGTCGGCCATCTGCGGCAGCGCCTCACCGAGGTCGAGCAGGAGACGGCCGAGGCGGTGCGCGCCGGATGGCTCGACGACAGCGCCCCCGACGCCGACCCGGCCCGCGCCGCCCTCGCGGCCAGCGACGCCGAGAAGACGGCGGTCGCCGCCTGGGACACGGCACGGGAGGCCTCGCGCAAGGCCACGGAGCACGCGCGTGAGGCCGCTTCGGCGGAATCCCGCGCGGAGCTGACGGCGGCGCGCGCGGCGGACGCGGCCACGGCGGCCCGGCGGTCCTACGACACCGAGCGGCGCACCGCCGAATCGCTGGCCGCGGAGGAGCGGCTGGCGGAACTGCTGAACGTCACCGCCGGTGACGCACGCCCCGCGGTCCCGCGGCCCAGGGACGCGGCGGACGGCGACCGGCCTGCGCTCGGCCCGGAGGAGCTCGACCGGTTCGCCGACGAACTGCGCGAACTGCTCGACGACTCGGTCTCCTCAGCCGAGCGGCAGCTCTTCGAGCTGCGCACCGCGGCGGCCGACGACTCGCGCATCCTCGGCGCGCTCGGCGACGGCGGACTGCTGCCGCCCGGCCCGGACGTGCTGGCCACCGTCGAGTTCCTCGGCGAGCACGGCATCCCGGCGCTGCCGGGCTGGCGCTATCTCGCCCAGGCCGTGGACCCGGCCGACCACGCGCGCGTGCTGGCCGCCCGTCCCGAACTCGTCGACGGCGTGATCATCACCGACCCCGACACGCACGGCCGCGCCCGCGAGGCCCTCGGCGACGCGGCGCTGCTGCCGCGGTCCGCCGTGGCCGTCGGTACGGCCGCCGCCCTGCTGGCGCCCACCACGGCCGCGGAATCGGGCGACGGCGGCGTCTTCCTCGTACCGCCGAACCCCGCCATGCACGACGAGCACGCCGCCGACGAGGAGCGGCAGGCGCTGCGCGCGCGGGCGGCCGAGCGGGACGAGGACATCAGGACGCTCGCCGCGCGCCTGGGCAAGGACCGCGAGCTGGCGGCGCGGCTCGCGTCCTGGCGCGCCGGCTGCCCGGCCGGGCAGCTCGTCGAACGGGCCCAGGCCGCGCACGACGCGCGCGCCTTCGCCGAGGAGTCCGAGGCCGAGCTGGCCGAGGCGCGTGCGGTGCGGTCCGAGGCCGACGAGAGTGCCGCCGAGGCGGCGCAGGTGCGCGACGAGCGCCAGGAGACCGCGCAGAAGGCCCGGCGCTCGGCCGACGCCCTCGCCGGACTCGCCTTCCGGCTGCGCGAGCGGGCGGGCTGGCAGGTCAAGGTACGCGAACTGGCCGACGAGGGCGCCGAGTCCGAGGCCCGCGCCCAGGCATGCCTGGAGCGCGCCCGGGCCGCGGACGAGGACCGCCGCGGCGCCCAGCGGGCCGCCGACGACGCCCGTCGCACGGCTCGCGCGCTGCGCGCCGAGCGCGCGGAGATCGCGGGCGCCCCCGACGACGTACCGGAGACCGACGGGTCCGCCCCGAAGGCGTCGCTGCCCGCCCTCCGCGAGGCGTACCGCGCGGCCTCCCAGGTCTACGAGAAGGTCGGCGTCGGCGCCGACCTGCGGGCCGAGCAGGCGCGCGCGGAGAGCGACGAGGGTGCGGCCCGCGCCGAGCTGGACCGGCTCAGCAACAAGGTCCGCACCCGCGCGGCACAGCTGCTGGAGTCGCCGGACGGGTCCGACGGACCGTCCCGGCAGGCCGCCGCCGCGCGGGCCGAGGAGCTGGTGCAGCTCCTGGAGACCCGGATGTCGACCGCGAGCGAGCAGCTCGGGCGCCTGCGCGGCGAGGCCGAGCGGCACGCGCCCGAGGACGGCGAGAGGCACACCGAGCTCCCGGCGGAGCAGCAGCCGCGCGACGCCGAGCACGCACAGGCGCTGCTGCGCACGGCGACGGCCGAACTCGCCACCCGTACCGAGGCGCTGAGCGAGGCCCGGGAGGCCCACGCCGAACTCCTCGACGCCCACCGGGCGGCCGAGGACGCGGCCGGCGGCTTCGACGAGATCGCCGCGATGCTCCGCGACCTGCTGCGCGAACACTTCGCCGACGAGGAGCAGGAGGAGCCGGAGCCCTACCTCGGCAGCCTGGAGGAGGCCCGGCACGCCGCTGCCGAGGTGCGCCGCTCCCTGCGCGGCTGCGCCGCCGACCTCTCGGCCGCCGAGGCCGCCGTGCGGGAGGCCTGCGACATCCTGGTCCGGCACGCCAACTCCACGCGCTACGAGCAGGTCCGCACCCCGGCGCGGCAGCAGATCCGCGAGCTGCCCGCCTCCGCGCTGCCCGAGCACGTCCAGAAGTGGGCGGACGCCTTCGCGCCCCGGCTCCGCGTCCTGAGCGACGAGCTGGCCCAGCTGGAGCGCAACAGGGATTCCATCGTGGACCGGCTGCGCGGGCTCGTGGAGACGGCACTGGCGACGCTGCGCTCCGCCCAGCGGCTCTCCCGGCTGCCCGAGGGGCTGGGCGAGTGGTCCGGGCAGGAGTTCCTGCGCATCCGGTTCGAGGAGCCCGATCAGGCCACGCTCACCGAGCGCCTCGGCGAGGTCATCGACGAGGCCACCCGGGCGGCCGTGAAGAAGAACTCCGACCTGCGGCGCGACGGCATGTCGCTGCTGCTGCGGGGCGTGGGTGCGGCGCTGCAGCCCAAGGGCGTCGCCGTCGAGATCCTGAAGCCGGACGCCGTGCTGCGCGCCGAGCGCGTGCCCGTCGGGCAGATGGGCGACGTCTTCTCCGGCGGCCAGCTGCTCACCGCGGCGATCGCGCTGTACTGCACCATGGCCGCGCTCCGCTCCAACGACCGCGGCCGCGACAAGCACCGCCACGCCGGCACGCTGTTCCTCGACAATCCCATCGGACGCGCCAACGCCACCTATCTTCTGGAACTCCAGCGGGCCGTGTCCGACGCGTTGGGTGTCCAGCTGCTGTACACCACCGGTCTGTTCGACACGACCGCGCTGGCGGAGTTCCCGCTCGTCATCCGGCTGCGCAACGACGCGGACCTGCGGGCCGGGCTGAAGTACATCAGCGTCGAGGAGCACCTCCGGCCCGGCCTGCCCCAGCAGAGCCCGGCCGGGGACGGCGACGCCGTGCACAGCGAGATCACGGCGACACGGATGTTCAAGCGGCCGGCCCCCACCGCCCCGTGAGGGACTCGGCCCAGGTCCGTCCGCGGACGGCACGGCTCAAGACCGTCCCCTGAGCGGCACGGCTCAGGGATGCGACAGCTGGCCGGTGCCGCCGCGCCTGCGTATGCGCTCCTGGGCCCGCTCGGTGGCCTTCGCCTGCCGCCGGGCCCGGCGGCGCTCACGGCGCAGCGCCCGCGCCGTGCTGCTCGGATCCGACACCACGCCGTACCGCTGGTTCCACACCTGGCGGGTCACCCAGACGTCGAGCGCTCCCCAGGTGGCCACCACGGTGCTGACTATGCTGCTGATGACCATCGGGAAGGCCAGCCAGGACCCGGCCATGGTGCAGAAGAAGGCCACCATCGCCTGAAGCAGCGTCACGGCGATGATGATCACCGCGCGCACCGCCGCCGTCCGCACCGGATCGGGCAGCCGGCGCCGGCGGGCCGGCTCCTCCACCCACAGGGCCCGGCGCTCGTCCACCGGGAGGTCGCGCTCCGGTGCCTCCGCACCCCTCCGCACCGCCGATCGCGCCGCCGCACCGTCCGCGGGCGCCATGCGCCGCTCCGCCGTGCCCATCACCGTGTCACTCCCCACCGCCGCAGACTGCTCGTCCGTACCCCTTGGCACGTCTTCCCCCACTGGCTGCCCGGCTTGCGTCGCTTTACGCCGCTCACGTGCCGGATGCCGCTCAAGCGGCCGATTCCACGCATCTCCCGTAGAGAGGACGAACGAGGCGTCCTGAAGATTCCCAACGAGCATAAATTTCAGGCCAATCCACCAGCCGGGCCGGTCGGGCGAGTTTCAACGGCCGTGGCGGATCGGGGAGGCAATCTCCCCCAATGGCCGGACAACTCCGCATGTCTCGCCGCCCGCGCGGAAGTTCAGCTTCCGGACGGCTCTTCGAGTTGGCCATGTGTCGGTAGTAGGCTCGCGCCGTTTGTTGACGTACATGTGTACCTACCCCCGGTCGCAGGGGGGTCGAGCTGGGGGAGGCCATGCGCTTTCGCGGGAAGTCGATCCGCCGGAAGATCGTGGCGCTGCTTCTCGTGCCGTTGGTGTCCCTCACCGCGATCTGGGGCTTCGCCACGGTACTGACGGGACGCGAGGCACAAGACCTGTTCAATGTGTCGGACGTGGTGGAGAAGGTCGGGTATCCGATCGAGGACACCGTCCGCGTGCTGCAGCAGGAACGCCGCCAGACCCTCGTCTACCTCGCCGACCCGCGGGCCTCCGACGGGCTCGCCGCCCTCAGGCGCAGCCGGACCGCCACGGACGAGGCCGTCGCCAAGATCCGCACGAACGCCAAGAACCCCGATGTGCGCGACGCGCTCGGGCACGGCACGGACGAGCACCTGACCACCGTGCTGGAGGCGTTCGACGGCATCGACGCCCTGCGCCGCAGCGTCGAGGACGGCACCGTCGACCGTGCCCAGGCCCTCGACCTCTACAACCGCCTGGTCGACCCCTGCTACGTCCTGCTCGGCAATCTCCACGTCGTCGACAACGTCGAGATGGACAAGCAGTACCGCGCCCTGGTCAACCTCGCCCGGGCCCGTGAACTGCTCTCCCGCGAGGACGCCCTGCTCGGCTCCTCCCTGATCGTCGGCCGGCTCACCCGCACGGAGAGCCGCGACGTCAGCGACCTCGTGGCCCAGCGCAGTCTGATGTACGACGTCAACCTGCCGCTGCTGCCCTCGTCGGAACGCGACCGCTACGAGGAGTTCTGGAAGAACGCCGCCACCGCGCCACTGCGCGTGGCCGAGCAGTCCGCCACCACCGCCACCGACGGCCGGGCCGGCGAGGTCACCGCGCAGGGCTGGGACACCGCTGCCGGGAACGTGCTCGACAAGCTCGGCACCCTCAACGACCAGGCGAGCGACCGCTACCAGGACCGCGTCCGCCCCGTGGCGATGGGCGTCATCGCCAAGGCGGCCGTCGCCGGTGTGCTGGGCCTGGTCGCCGTGCTCCTCTCGCTCTTCCTGTCCGTGCGGGTCGGCCGCACGCTCATCCGTGACCTGCGGCAGCTGCGGCTGGAGGCCCACGAGGCGTCCGGCGTCCGGCTGCCCAGCGTCATGCGCCGCCTGTCCGCGGGCGAACAGGTCGACGTGGAGACCGAGGCCCCGCGCCTGGAGTACGACAAGAACGAGATCGGCGAGGTCGGCCAGGCCCTCAACACCCTTCAGCGCGCGGCCGTCGAGGCCGCCGTCAAGCAGGCCGAACTGCGCGCCGGTGTGTCCGAGGTGTTCGTGAACCTCGCCCGGCGCAGCCAGGTCCTGCTGCACAAGCAGCTCACGCTGCTCGACACCATGGAACGCCGGACCGAGGACACCGACGAACTCGCCGACCTGTTCCGCCTCGACCACCTGACCACCCGTATGCGGCGCCATGCCGAGGGCCTCGTGATCCTCTCCGGCGCCGCCCCGTCCCGGCAGTGGCGCAAGCCCGTCCAGCTCATGGACGTCGTCCGGGCGGCCGTCGCCGAGGTCGAGGACTACGAGCGCATCGAGGTCCGCCGCCTGCCGCGGATCGCCGTCACCGGTCCTGCCGTCGCCGACCTCACCCACCTCGTGGCCGAACTGCTGGAGAACGCCACGGTGTTCTCCCCGCCGCACACGGCCGTGCAGGTGCTGGGGGAGCGGGTCGCCAACGGCTTCACCCTGGAGATCCACGACCGCGGCCTCGGTATGGCCGCCGACGTCCTCCTGGACGCCAACCTCCGGCTCGCCGAGACGCCGGAGTTCGAACTGTCCGACACCGACCGGCTCGGACTGTTCGTGGTCAGCCGGCTGGCCCAGCGGCAGAACGTAAGGGTCTCCCTCCAGCCGTCGCCGTACGGCGGCACCACCGCGGTCGTCTTCGTCCCCGACGCGCTGCTGACCGACGACGTCCCGGACACCAACGGCATCGGCTTCCGCCTCGACCGGCCGCACCCCTCGAAGGAGGCGGAGGTCGAGGAGAGCCGCCGCACCTCGCTCTCCCAGCTGCCCGTGCAGCTTCCGGGTCTTCCCGCCGCCCTGCTGGACGGCCCCGTGGAACTGGAGGCTCCGGTCGATCTCGACGCCGTGGAGGATTTCGCGGGCGCTCTCGACGACGAGGACGGCGAACGGGGCGGGATCTTCCGTCCCCGGCGCTCCATCGCCCTCGCGGACGACGCCTCGGCCGGCCACGGCGACCGTCCGCCCCACGGCCGCCCGGACCCCCGTGAACCGGCCCGCTTCGACACCGCCGGCGACGTGGGTGAGCCGGTCCCGCTGACCCGCCGCCGCCCGCCCAAACTGATCAGCTCGCACGGACGCCCGGTCACCGAGCAGCGCTCGCGGCGCGAGGACGCCGCCGAACGGGCAGCGGCCGGCCAGGGCCGCCCCGAGCCGGAGGCCGCCGCGCCGCTGCCGCAGCGCCGCCGGGGAGACGGACCGCAGGCGGGCACCGGCTCGGGCCGGTCCGGCGAGGAAGCGGCGCCGGCACTGCCGACCCGCCGGCGCGGAGCCTCACCGCTGCGCCCCGGCGCGGGCGGACCCGACCGGTCCGCCGACCCCGGATCTCCGGCAGCTGAGCGGCCGGGCGGCGGCGAGGACGCGCCGCCTCCCGCCCTCCCCGCACGCGGCCGGCCCGCCGCGATCGCATCGCGTGGCGAGGACCCCGCCGCCGGGCGCTCCGGCACCGCGCCGCGGGACACCGGCCCCGGCAGCGGCCCGCTGCCCCGGCGTGTACGGCAGGCGAACCTGGCTCCCCAGCTGAAGCAGAGCGCCCAGCGGCCCACGCAGGACAGTGAGCAGCCGGTCGAGCGGGACGCCGACGAGGTACGCAGCCGGATGGCCTCGCTCCAGCGCGGCTGGCAGCGTGGCCGTGAAGAGAATGCCGCGGGTGACGACACCCACAGCGGCACAGCACCACAACGAACGACTAAGGGGGACGGTCGATGACCGCACCGAAGGCGACCGGCCACACCGAGACCAGCAGGTCGGGGGAGCTCAACTGGCTTCTGGACGACCTGGTGGACCGCGTCGCGAGCATCCGCAAAGCCGTCGTGCTCTCCAGCGACGGCCTGGCGACCGGCGTGTCCAAGGACCTGACCCGCGAGGACAGCGAGCACCTCGCCGCCGTGGCCTCCGGGTTCCACAGCCTCGCCAAGGGCGTGGGCCGCCACTTCGAGGCGGGCAACGTCCGGCAGACCGTCGTCGAGCTGGACGAGGCCTTCCTCTTCGTCACGGCCGCCGGAGACGGCAGCTGCCTGGCCGTCCTCTCGGACGCTGACTCGGACGTCGGCCAGGTGGCGTACGAGATGACGCTCCTGGTCAAGCGGGTCGGCGTGCATCTCGGCGCCGCTCCGCGCACCGATCTGCCCGCAGGCGGGTAGTGAGATGTCATGAGCTCTGACGGTCAGCGAAGAAGCCACTGGTTCGACGACGAGGCCGGACCGGTGGTCCGTCCGTACGCGATGACGCGTGGCCGGACCACCAGTGCGGGCCAGCACCGTCTCGACCTGATCGCGGTGGTCGTCACCGAGCCCCAGGCGGACGACCCGGACGCCGACTCGTCGCTGTCCCCGGAGCACGTCGACATCGTCTGCCTGTGCCGCGACACCCCTCAGTCGGTCGCCGAACTCGCCGCCGAACTCGATCTGCCCGTCGGAGTGGTGCGGGTCCTCGTCGGGGACCTCGTCGCCCGGGAATTCGTCCACGTCACGCGGCCCGTACCCCCCGCCGAACTGCCGGACGAGAGTATTCTGCGCGACGTGATCAACGGCCTCCGGGCACTGTGACCGGTGCGGAAGCGGGGTACGGACGTGACAGGTTGGCAGTTCTGGGTCGATCGGGGCGGCACCTTCACCGACATCGTCGCGCGACGCCCCGACGGCCGTCTGCTCACCCACAAGCTGCTGTCGGAGAACCCGGCGCGGTACTCCGACGCGGCCGTCGCGGGCGTGCGCGAACTCCTCGACGGCTCCCCGGATCCCATCGAGGCCGTCCGCATGGGGACGACGGTCGCCACCAACGCACTCCTGGAACGCAAGGGCGAACGCACCCTGCTGGTCGTCACCCGTGGCTTCCGTGACGCCCTGCGCATCGCCTACCAGAACCGCCCCCGGATCTTCGCCCGCCGCATCGAACTCCCCTCCCTGCTCCACGAGCGGGTCGTGGAGGTCGACGAGCGCATCGCCGCCGACGGCACCGTCCTGCGCGCCCCCGACCTCGACGCCCTCGCCGGTCCCCTGCGGGAGGCGTACGAGGACGGCATCCGGGCCGTCGCCGTCGTCTGCATGCACAGCCACCTGCACCCCGCCCACGAGCAGGCCGTGGGTGAGCTGGCCGCCCGTCTCGGCTTCGAGCAGATCTCGCTGTCCAGCGAGGTCAGCCCGCTGATGAAGCTCGTACCACGTGGGGACACCGCGGTCGTCGACGCCTACCTCTCGCCCGTCCTGCGCCGCTACGTCCAGCATGTCGCCGACGAACTGCGCGGCGTCCGGCTGATGTTCATGCAGTCCAACGGCGGGCTCGCCGAAGCCGGGCAGTTCCGCGGCAAGGACGCCATCCTCTCCGGGCCGGCCGGAGGCATCGTCGGCATGGCCCGCATGTCGCAGCTGGCCGGATTCGACCGCGTCATCGGTTTCGACATGGGCGGCACCTCCACCGACGTCTCGCACTTCGCGGGTGAGTACGAGCGCGTCTTCACGACCCGGATCGCCGGCGTCCGGCTGCGCGCGCCGATGCTGGACATCCACACCGTCGCCGCCGGCGGCGGTTCGGTCCTGCACTTCGACGGCACCCGCTACCGCGTAGGGCCGGACTCGGCGGGCGCGGACCCGGGGCCCGCCTGCTACCGCGGCGGCGGCCCACTCGCGGTCACCGACGCCAACGTCATGCTCGGCCGCATCCAGCCCGCGCACTTCCCCAAGGTGTTCGGCCCCCAGGGTGATCAGCCGCTCGACGGGGAGCTCGTCCGCGACCGGTTCACCGCCCTCGCCCGCGAGATCCGCACGAGGACCGGGGACGACCGCACCCCCGAACAGGTCGCCGAGGGATACCTGCAGATCGCCGTCGCCAACATCGCCAACGCCGTCAAGCGGATCTCCGTCCAGAAGGGCCACGACGTCACCCGCTACGCCCTCACCACGTTCGGCGGCGCGGGCGGCCAGCACGCGTGCATGGTGGCCGACTCGCTCGGCATCCGCACCGTCCTCGTACCGCCGATGGCCGGCGTCCTGTCCGCGCTCGGCATCGGCCTCGCCGACACCACCGCCATGCGCGAGCAGTCCGTCGAGGCGGCGCTGGGGACGGCGTCCATGCCCGCCGTCCTCAAGATCGCCGACGACCTGGAGCAGGCGGCCCGCTCGGAACTCCTCGCCGAGGACGTCCTCGAGGACCACATCCAGGTCACCCGCCGCGCGCAGCTGCGCTACGACGGCACCGACACCACCCTGACCGTCGAGCTGACCGAGCCGGGCGCGATGACCCCCGCCTTCGAAGAACGTCATCGCGCCACGTACTCCTTCACGCTCGACCGCCCGATCGTCGTCGAAGCCCTCTCCGTCGAAGCCACCGGCATCACGGAACCCCCCGATCTCTCCGCCCTCGCCCCCTACGACGCCACCCGTGAGGGCGGCCCGGCCGCGCCGGTGACCGTCCGCCTGCACACCGGCGGCTCCTGGCGCGACGTACTCCTCCACCGCCGTGAGGACCTTCCTCCGGGCGGTACCGTCAGCGGCCCCGCGATCATCACCGAGGCCAGTGCGACGACCGTCGTCGACGACGGCTGGCAGGCCGTGGCCCACGACGACGGGCATCTGCTCATGGAACGCGCGGCGATCACGGAGAGTTCCGATCTCGGCACAGAAGCGGACCCCGTTCTGCTGGAGGTCTTCAACAACCTCTTCATGTCGATCGCCGAACAGATGGGCGCGCGGCTGGAGTCGACGGCCCAGTCCGTCAACATCAAGGAGCGCCTCGACTTCTCGTGCGCCCTCTTCGACCCGGACGGGAACCTGGTGGCCAACGCGCCGCACATCCCCGTTCACCTGGGTTCGATGGGCACGAGCGTCAAGGAGGTCATCCGGCGCCGCGGCACCTCGATGCGGCCCGGGGACACCTACGCCGTCAACGACCCCTACCACGGTGGCACCCACCTGCCGGACGTCACGGTGATCACCCCGGTCTTCGACACGGAGGGTGACCGGATCCTCTTCTACGTCGCCTCCCGCGGCCACCATGCCGAGATCGGCGGCATCGCCCCCGGCTCCATGCCGGCCAACAGCCGCACCATCGAGGAGGAAGGCATCCTCTTCGACAACTGGCTGCTCGCCGAGCACGGCCGCTTCCGCGAGGAGGAGACCCTCCGCCTGCTCACCGAGGCGCGCCACCCCTCCCGCAACCCGAAGACCAATCTGGCCGACCTGCGCGCCCAGATCGCCGCCAACCGCAAGGGCGTCGACGAAGTCGTCCGCATGATCGACGACTTCGGCCTCGACGTCGTCCAGGCGTACATGAAGCACGTGCAGGACAACGCCGAGGAAGCCGTGCGCCGAGTCGTCGACGCCCTTGACGACGGCGCGTACTCCTACGAGACCGACGCGGGCGCCCACATCCGGGTACGCGTGCGCGTGGACCGCGAGAACCGCCGCGCGACCATCGACTTCACCGGCACCTCCGCCCAGCTGGCGAGCAACTTCAACGCCCCCTTCGCGGTGGTCAACGCGGCCGTCCTGTACGTCTTCCGCACCCTCGTCGCCGACGACATCCCGCTCAACGACGGCTGTCTGCGCCCCCTCGACATCGTCGTGCCGCCCGGCTCCATGCTCGCGCCCGAGCCGCCGGCCGCCGTGGTCGCGGGCAACGTCGAGACCTCCCAGGCCATCACCGGGGCTCTCTACGCCGCACTCGGCGTCCAGGCCGAGGGCTCCGGGACGATGAACAACGTCACCTTCGGCAACGAGCGGTACCAGTACTACGAGACGGTCGCCTCCGGCTCCGGCGCGGGCGACGGATTCCCCGGCGCGCCCGTCGTCCAGACCCACATGACCAACTCGCGGCTGACCGACCCCGAGGTCCTGGAGTGGCGGCTGCCCGTGCACCTCGACGAGTTCGCCGTGCGCCCGGGCAGCGGTGGCGCCGGGCGGTGGCCCGGCGGGGACGGCGCGGTGCGCCGCATCCGCTTCCACGAGCCCATGACGGTCTCCACGCTGTCCCAGCACCGCAGAATCCCGCCGTACGGCATGGCGGGCGGCGAGCCCGGCGCGCTGGGCGCCAACCGGGTGGAGCGCGCGGACGGCACGGTCACCGCGCTCGGCGGCAGCGACTCGGCCGACGTCGGCCCGGGCGACGTACTCGTCATCGAAACCCCCGGCGGTGGAGGTTACGGCCCGCCGTCGTCCCATCCCCATCAAGCAGGAGAAGAGATCGATGATCTTCGGGCGTTCTGAGCGCGGGAAGCCTCCGGTCGAGCCCGTCACGCTCAAGATCCTGGTGGCCGGCGGCTTCGGCGTGGGCAAGACCACGCTGGTCGGCGCGGTCAGCGAGATCAGGCCGCTGCGCACCGAGGAACTGCTCACCGAGGCCGGACGCCCCATCGACGACACGAGCGGTGTCGAGGGCAAGCACACCACCACGGTGGCCATGGACTTCGGCCGGATCACCATCCGCGAGAACCTCGTGCTGTACCTGTTCGGCACGCCGGGGCAGGAGCGGTTCTGGTTCATGTGGGACGAGCTCTCCGAGGGCGCCCTCGGAGCTGTCGTGCTCGCCGACACCCGCCGTCTGGAGGACTGCTTCGCCGCGGTCGACTATTTCGAGCGGCGTTCCATACCGTTCCTCGTGGGCGTCAACTGTTTCGAGGGCGCGTCCCGCTACCCCGAGGCCGACGTCCGCCAGGCCCTCGACCTGGACGACGACGTACCGCTGGTGCTGTGCGACGCCCGCGACCGGGAATCCGTCAAGAAGGTCCTGGTCGGCGTCGTCCAGCACGCGATGGCGCAGGCGGCGGACCGCCGCCGTGCCGTCACCACCTGAGGCACGCGCACGGCCCGTACCCCCGCCGACCGGGGTACGGGCCGCGGCCCATGGCGCCCACGCGCGCGTGCGTGGGCCTAGTTGTCGCCGTCCTCCGCCCAGCCGAAGCTCTTCTCCACGGCCTTGCGCCAGTTGTGGTACTCACGGTCGCGTACGGAGGCCTCCATGGCGGGCGTCCACTCGACGTCCTTCTGCCAGTGGCTCTTCAGCTCCTCGAGGTCGTTCCACACTCCGGTGGCGAGTCCCGCCGCGTACGCGGCGCCCAGGCAGGTGGTCTCGGAGACCTTCGGGCGGACCACGGGGACGTCGAGGACATCCGCCTGGTGCTGCATGAGCAGGTTGTTCTTGGTCATGCCGCCGTCCACCTTGAGGGTGGTGATGTGCACGCCGGAGTCCTGGAACATGGCGTCCACCACTTCACGCGTCTGCCAGCTCGTCGCCTCCAGCACGGCCCGCGCCAGGTGGGCCTTGGTGACGTAGCGTGTCAGGCCGGTGATGACACCGCGCGCGTCGGAGCGCCAGTACGGTGCGAACAGGCCGGAGAAGGCAGGCACGATGTACGCGCCGCCGTTGTCCTCGACACTCGCCGCCAGGGGTTCGATCTCGTCGGCGTTGCGGATGATGCCCAGCTGGTCGCGGAACCACTGGACGAGGGCGCCCGTTATCGCTATCGAGCCCTCCAGGCAGTAGACCGGCGCCTCACTGCCGATCTTGTAGCCCATGGTCGTCAGCAGCCCGCTCTTCGACGGCACGGGCCGGTTGCCCGTGTTGAGCAGCAGGAAGGAGCCCGTACCGTACGTGTTCTTGGCCGTGCCCACGTCGTAGCAGGCCTGCCCGAACACGGCCGCCTGCTGGTCGCCGAGGGCCGATGCGACCGGAACCCCGCCCAGCTGGCCGACGGCGGTGCCGTACACCTCGGCCGAGGACCTGATCTCGGGAAGAACCGCCTCGGGGACGTTCATCGCGGAGAGGATGGACTGGTCCCACTGGAGGTTCTCCAGGTTCATCAGCATGGTGCGGCCGGCGTTGGTCACGTCGGTGACGTGCTGCCCGCCGTCGGTGCCGCCCGTGAGGTTCCAGATCAGCCAGGTGTCCATGGTGCCGAAGGCGATCTCGCCGTTCTCGGCGCGGGCCCTGAGGCCGGGCACGTTGTCGAGCAGCCAGGCGGCCTTGGGGCCGGAGAAGTAGGTGGCCAGTGGCAGTCCGGTCTGCTCGCGGAACCGGTCCTGCCCGTCCGATCCGCCCAGCTGCTTGGTCAGCGCCGCGGTGCGGGTGTCCTGCCAGACGATCGCGTTGTGCACGGGTTTGCCCGTGGCCCGGTCCCACAGGACCGTGGTCTCCCGCTGGTTGGTGATGCCGAGCGCGCTGAGCTGGTCGGCGCGCAGTCCGGCCTTGGCGAGCGCTCCGGCGACCACGGCCTGCACCTTGGACCAGATCTCCGTGGCATCGTGCTCGACCCAGCCCGGCTTGGGGAAGATCTGGCGGTGCTCACGCTGGTCGACGGCGACGATCGCGCCGTCCTGGTTGAAGACGATGCAGCGGCTGGAGGTGGTGCCCTGGTCGATCGCGGCGACGAACTTGTCCGTCATGACGTCCCCTTCGTCGTTCCTTCAGAAGGCTGCTGTGAATCAGAAAGCCGGTGTGCGGAGCGAAGGTCCGATGACGACGCTGCCGCGCCCGTCGCCGTGCGTGTCCGCGTTGCTCATGGCGGCTCCTAGGCCCTGTCCCGGGGCGATCGACCCCGGTCCTGTGTGCAGGGTGCGCTTCCCACGGCGACTTCGGCCGAAGGCAGGTGGGCCCCGCGCCCCCGCTCGGCGTCCGTGACGAGCTTGCCGTCGCAGTCGCATCGACCGTGGGGGAGCGGCCCGGCTCCGGAGGCGGCGCTCGTAGGGAGCGTGCCTGGATAGACCGTGTATGTACGGCGATGTCGACTGACACCGGAAGTTTTCACCGGCGCCCACAGAGCGTCAAGGTCGCCGACGGCAACGGTGACAGCCGGCGGTGTGTCCGTGCGCGGTGGGCAGGGTCGGTCGGTTGTGACGATCAGCCTAGGCCCGGTTCGGCCGCCGCGCACCCGGCCTGGGCCGGCGCCGCCTCTCCGCCGAGCCGGATCTCGTGGCCCGCCCTGTCCGCCCGGCCCAGTACCCAGCTCGCCCCGTGCAGCGATTTCGCGGTTTTCTTCAGGGGTGCCAGGCACGCGGCGGCCTGCCGGTGGTCCATCACGCTGCCGGGCGGGCACACCACGGTGGCCAGGGACAGCGTGACCGCACGCCCGCCGGCGGACCAGGGCGCGTCCAGCATCGAGACGGCGAGCGGATCCAGCCGTTCCGGGTCGGCGAGCACCAGGAAGTCGTCGCCGCCGATGTGGCCGACACGGGTGGTGCCGACCGCCGCGTGCTGCAGCGCCCGCCCCACCGAGCGGATCAGCTCGTCGCCGGCCGCGAACCCGGCTCCGTCGTTGACCTGCTTGAAGTGGTCCACGTCCAGCCAGCTCAGGGCGAACGTCCGGCCGTCCGCGATCCGGCGGTCCACCTCGTCGGTGATCGCGTCCGAGCCCGGGAGCCGGGTGAGCGGATTGAGCCCCGCCGCTTCCTCGACACGGCTCTCGGCGAGCGCCCGCACCAGGTCCGCGAGCCGTACGACCCCCACACACCGGCCGTGCGGGTCCACCACCGTCACATCGTCCGACGTACGGCTTCGGCCGCCGACGGCGACCACGTCCAGGACCTCCCAGGCGGTGGCGTCGACGCCCACCGTCCGCGGCGGGTCCCCGAGCTTCGTGGCGGGCCGGTCGGCGTACAGCGCGTGTCCGTAGCGCCCCGAGAGCGACAGCAGGAAGCGCGAGCGGTGCACCGAGCGGACCGGCCGTCCGTGCTGGTCCACGAGCAGCACTCCGGACACGTCGGGCGAGCCGGTCAGCAGCGCCCGCACTTGACCGGCCGACGCGGTGGCGGGCAGCAGCGCGGCGGGGCGCACGAACTCCCGCACCGAAGGGCCCGACCTCGGCACGGTCATGGCACCGGGGGAGCGGGGCGGAACGTATACGTCCGCGACTGGCAGCCGGGCCGGGGGTGCGAACAGCTCGCCCTGTCCCAGTTGCGCGCCGGCCGAGATCGCTGCGGCGCACTGCAGCTCCGTCTCCACGCCCTCGACGGCCAGGAGCGCCCCCAACTGCTCGGCGAGCGTCCGCATGGCCTGCACCGCGGCCGGCCGCGCCAGCAGAGACGCGTCCAGTTTCAGCAGGTCGGGCCCCATGTCGACGAGGAGCCGCAGGGGTACGTCCCCGTCCCCGACGCCGTCCGCGCTGATCCGGAAGCCCTGGGCCCGCAGGGCGCCCACCGCCTCGAGCAGGGCCTGCTGCGGGACGTGGGTGTACGGCGGCCCGATGTCGATCGTCACCTCCCACGGCAGCCGTCCGGCCTCGCGCACGGCGTCGTGGAGCGGGGTGAGGCCGCCGAGGTCGGCGAGGGTGCCCGCGAACACGTTGACGTGCAGCGGCAGCAGGGTCTCCTTGTGCGCCGCCGCTCGCAGCGCCAACACCGCGAGTCTGCCGTCGAGTTCCGGATTGCGACGGGCTTCGGCCAGGATGTCACCGGTCTCCGGGCGGGCGAGTATCTCCAGCCCCGCCACCGCTCCGGTGGCCAGGTTGACCACCGGTTGGAAGGCGAAGCGGAGAGTGTCCGTCCAGGAGCGCACGGGAGCATGATGACTCCGCCGGCGGGCGCCCAGGCCCAGTTCATGAGACGTTCACGCAGGATTCCGGGGTGATCACGCAGGGTGCGAGAAAGGGCTTGCCCCGCCGCGCGGCCCCGGGGGTGCCGACCACGCGCCCGAACCGGCCCTCAACGAACGGCGACCACCGAGGACCCGTGCCCGAACAGGCCCTGGTTCGCGGTGATCCCGACGCGCGCCCCGGCGACCTGCCGGTCGCCCGCCTCCTGTCTCAGCTGCCAGGTCAGCTCGCACACCTGGGCGATGGCCTGAGCCGGAACCGCCTCGCCGAACGAGGCCAGGCCGCCGCTCGCGTTCACCGGTATGCGCCCGCCCAGGGCCGTGGCGCCCTCCCGCAACAGCTTGGCGCCCTCTCCCTCACCGCACAGCCCGAGATCCTCGTACCACTGCAGCTCCAGGGCGGTGGACAGGTCGTACACCTCCGCGAGGGACAGATCCTCCGGACCGAGGCCCGCCTCCTCGTAGGCGGCCCGCGCGATCGAGGCGCGGAAGGTGTCGGCGGCCGGCTCCACCGCCACCGCCGAGTCGGTGGCCATGTCCGGCAGATCCAGCACCGTACTGGGGTAGCGCGGTGTCACCGTGGACACCGCGCGGATGCGCACAGGCCGGTGCGCACCGTGCCGGCGCGCGAACTCCATGCTGGACAGCACCAGAGCGGCGCCTCCGTCCGACGTCGCGCAGATGTCGAGCAGCCGCAGCGGGTCGGCCACCACGGCGGACGCGGCGACCTCTTCTGCGGTGACCCGCTTGCGGTAGCGCGCATTCGCATTGAGCGCGCCCAGAGCCGAGTTCTTGACCTTGACCTGGGCGAAGTCCTCCACGGTGTCGCCGTGGACGGCCATGCGGCGGCGCGCGTACAGCCCGAAGTACGTGGGGTTGGTCGCCCCCAGGACGCGGAAGCGCAGCCAGTCGGGATCGTCCGGCCGGTCCCCTCCCGCCGGCCGGAAGAACCCTTTGGGAGCCGCGTCCGCTCCCACCACGAGGACGACGTCCGCGAGGCCGGACAGTATCTGCGCGCGGGCGGTGTCGACCGCGTGCGCACCCGACGCGCACGCCGCGTACACGCTGGCCACCCTGGCGCCCTGCCAGCCCAGCGCCTTGGCGAAGGTCGCGCCGGCCACATGGCCCGGATATCCGCCGCGCACCGTGTCGGCCCCGACGACCGAGCCCACGTCCCGCCAGGCCACCTCGGCATCGGCGAGCGCCGCACGGGCCGCCGCGGCCCCGTACTCGACGAAACCGCGTCCCCACTTGCCCCACGGGTGCATGCCCGCGCCGAGCACCGCCACCTCCTCCGTCATGCCTCCACCCCCGTCGGCCGCCAGTGCCACGTCGTCCAGGTCGTCTCCGCGTCCTCGTCGAGCACGCCGGGGACCACCCGCACCTCCATGCCGACCGCCAGATCGGCGACCGTGATCCCGGGGACCGCCTGCCCCAGCACCACGATCCGCTCGGCGTCCAGCTCCACAGCGATCAACGTGTACGGCTCCCACGGAAGTTCCGGATCGGTCACATACGGTGACGGAGGCCGGTATCTGCTGTCCGTGTAGGACCAGACGCGCCCGCGTGGGGAGAGCGGCATCTCCTCCAGCGTTCCGCCGGGGCACAGGGGATTGCGGCAGTGGGCGTCCTCGCGGGGGAAGAAGACCGAGGCGCACGCCGCGCAGCGCGTGCCGAGGAGCCTGAAGTCGTCCCCGTCGCCGGTGAACCACCCTTCGACCACAGGCGTGCGTGTACGCGACAAAGTCTCTCCTCGCGAAGAAATCTGACGGGACGTCAGGAGTGTGTCACGGGCTTCCGGAAATGGGCAGGGTCCCGCCCGAACCGAACGGCGTCCCACTGCGTCGTCGTTACGGAAGGGACGGCCGGGGCCCACGGGGGTGGATCCGGCCGTCCCGATTTGATAGACGCAGGAGACATGACACGTCTCTCCCGAGCACTACGCGCTCTGATCACCGCACTCGCCGCGCTGTCGGCGGTCGCAGCGGCCACCGCGACCGCCCAGGCGAAGACGGAGCACGAGGCGCCCAAGGACTTCGTGGCCCTGCGCACCGTGGACCCGACGATCATCCAGGAGATGCGCTACTTCACCCCGCACAACTTCGTCGGCGAGCGCATCGACGGCTACCGGCAGCCGATCTGCATCCTCACCCGGCCGGCCGCCGAAGCGCTGCACAAGGCCCAGGCACGGCTGCTGCGTCAGGGATACAGCCTCAAGGTCTACGACTGCTACCGTCCGCAACGCGCCGTGAACCACTTCGTCCGCTGGGCCGAGGACCTCGACGACCAGGCGATGAAGGGCGAGTTCTACCCGAACGTCGACAAGACCCGGCTGTCCGAGGACGGCTACATCGCGGAGAAATCCGGCCACAGCCGCGGCTCGACCATGGATCTCACCCTGGTGAAACTGCCCGCCCGGCCGACCCGGCCGTACCACCCCGGGCAGCCCCTCGTACCGTGCTTCGCGCCCAAGGACCGGCGCTTCCCCGACAACTCCGTCGACATGGGCACCGGATTCGACTGCTTCGACCCGCTCGCCCACACCCTCGACCCCCGTGTCCAGGGCGAACAGCGCGCCAACAGGCTCCTCCTCAAGAACACCCTCGAGCGCGTGGGCTTCGTGAACCTCGCCGAGGAGTGGTGGCACTTCACGTACCGGCCCGAGCCCTACCCGGACACCTACTTCGACTTCCCCGTCTCCTCGAAGTCCCTCGACCGTCGCTTCTGAGCCGCCTCCTGGAGACGCCCTCGCCGTGATCGGATACATTCCGCATCGTGTCCGAAACTCATGCCTCCACCCCCGACTCCGCGCCGGACTCCCACTGTTCGAGCTGCGGAGCGCCCTACGGCGAGGGCGTATCCGGCTGGCCCCGCACCTGCCCGGTCTGCCACGCCGTGGCCTACCGCAACCCGCTGCCGGTGGCGATCGCGCTCCAGCCCGTGTACGACACGAAGGGCACCGCCCTGGTCGTCATCACGCGCACCGTCGCCCCCGCGCGCGGGGGCATCGCGCTGCCCGGCGGTTACATCGACGACCGGGAGGAATGGCGCCAGGCCGTCGTCCGCGAACTCAAGGAGGAGACCGGCATCGACGCGGCCGGGCGGGACGTGCGGCTCGTCGACGCCATGAGCTCGCCCGACGGACACCTGCTGCTGTTCGGCCTGCTTCCCGAGCGCCCGGCCGAGGGCCTCCCCAAGTCGACCGCCACGGACGAGACGCAGGGCTGGCACCTCCTGCGCAGGCCCGACGAACTCGCCTTCCCGCTGCACACGCTGGCGGTGCGGGCCTGGTTCGAGGGCCGCTACGTCTGAGTCAGCCCTTGCCGAGCCCCCGGACGCGGACCGGGTGGGGCGGCTCGCTGCCGCCGCCCTCGCCCTCCCGCTCGACCACGAGCCGCTGCCCGGCCCAACGGGTGACGTAGCGCTCGAGTTCCGGTTCGTCCCATCCGTCACCCGCGTCCTGCACCACCAGGCCGCCACCGGTACGCCCCGGGGCGGGCGCCCACACCTCGAGTTCCAGCCCACCGTCCTCCCCGCGCACCGGGACGACGGCACCCGCGCGCGCGAGCACCGGTATCCGCGCCAAGGGAGCGTCGAGGAACACCTGCCCGGGCCCCTCGTACGACCGCTCCGTCGCGGTGTCGTACCAGCGCCCCCGGGGCAGCCGCACCGCACGCCGGTTCGCGCCCGGGTCGAGCACCGGCGCCACCAGCAGGCAGTCGCCCAGAAGGAAGGCGTCCTCGCAGTCGCGCAGCGCACGGTCCTCGGGCGCCGACCACCACACGGGCCGCGCGTACGGCGCTCCCGTACGCCGGGCCAGATGCGCGAGCGTCACGAAGTAGGGCAGCAGCCGACGGCGTTCGACGAGCGCCACGCGCGCGTGCTCCAGCACCTCGGCGCCGAACTCCCACGGCTCCCGGCGCCCTGCCCGCAGACTCGCGTGCGTGCGGAACAGCGGCAGAAACGCGCCCAGTTGGAACCAGCGCAGATACAGCTCGGGCGACGGACTCCCGTCGAATCCGCCCACGTCCGGACCCGAATACGGCACACCGCACAGGCCGAGGCCGAGAACCAGCGACAGTGACGCCCGCAGCCCGGGCCACCCTGTCGCCACGTCACCGGACCACGTGCCCCCGTAGCGCTGCATCCCGACCCAGCCGGAGCGCGAGAAGATGAACGGCCGCTCCTCCGGCGCCAGTTCGCGCAGTCCTTCGTAACCGGCCCTGGCCATGCACAGCGCGTAGACGTTGTGCGCCTCGCGGTGGTCCCCGCCCCGTCCGTCCAGGGCGTGCCGGGCCGAGCGCGGCAAGGTCGGCTCCCCGAAGGCGGCGAACGAGGTGGGCTCGTTCATGTCGTGCCAGAACCCCGAGAATCCCTGGGCCAGCCGCTCCTCGTACAGCCGCCCCCACCACGCACGCACGCGTGCGTGCGTGAAGTCCGGGAACACCGCCTCCCCGGGCCATACGACTCCTCGGACAACCCGGCCCGCAGCGTCCCGCACGAACGCGTCCTCGGCCGTTCCGCTGTCGTACACCGCGTTGCCCTCGGCGGCCTTGACCGCGGGATCCACGATGGACACCAGCCGGATCCCGTCCCGGCGCAGCTCCTCCGCCAGCAGGGGCAGCTTCGGGAAGTTCTCGTGGTCGACGGTGAACACCTGGTGCTCGTCGTAGTGGTCGATGTCCAGATGGACGGCGTCGAGCGGCAGCTCCCGCTCCTGGTACCCGGCGACGATCCGCCGCACCTCCTGCTCGCTGCCGAAGCCCCAGCGCGCGTGGTGATGACCCAGGGCCCACGCGGGCGGGAGCGCGGGCGCACCCGTGAGCGACGCCCAGACGAGCAGTACGCGCGCGGGGGTGCCGACCACCACCCAGCAGCGCAGCGGACCACCCTCCATCCGCAACTCGGACGACCCCGCCCGGTCGTGCCCGGAACCTGCCCCCTCCTCACCCTCCCGCAGCGTCACCGTGCCGACCCACGAGGTGTCACGGAACACGAGATGCGTCGCCGCGTCGGCGACCACCAGCTGCACCGGCATTGTGATGTACAGCGGATCGTCACCGGGGCCGAAGGCGTGCCCCGGGTCCGTGTTCCACAGCCGGTACGTTCCGTCGCGCATCCGCGGCCCCGACGCCCGCCCTCCGAGCCCGAAGAAACGCGCGTCCGCGGCCACTTCCGACCGCTGCATCCAGCGCGCCGTGCCACCCGCGACCGGCTCCCACCACCGGGGCGGCAGATCACGCCGCAGCGTCACGCCTCCGGGCGTACGGACCTCGACCGCGCCGTGGCGTGAGACGGCGACCGTGACCCGCTCGGCCACGACCCGCCAGCCGCCCTCCTTGTCCGGCTCCAGGACCGCCCGGGTGTCCGGCTCCGGGCAGCGGCCCGCGAGCGCGTACGACGGCTCCGGAGCGGCCCCGTCCCAGCCCCAGAAGACCGCGCCGTTCACCGCGACCATGATGCGCAGCTCGGACCGGCTGAACCGGATGATGCCGCCACCCGGAGCGGTCTCCACCTCCTGCACGGACCCGGGCACCCGCGCGCGCTCGGCGCCGCGTGACGGCAGGGCAGCCGCGTCCGCGCGCCGTGTGCGCCATGCGGCTCGCACGGTGCGCAACCCCTGGGCCGCCCCCGCAGAACCGACCGTCTTTATCGAACGCACCAGGTCACGACCGTTCATGCTGCTCACCCTGCCATTGACCGGTCCACGCGCGTGTGTCGTTCAACTGCCGTTCACCCATGCCAAGACCACATCTTCACGGCACGGACTATGTGGAGCGTGCCCTGGTGCAGAAGTCGATCACATGGCATCGTCCCTGTCAGCCGCGTCACGCGCACACCCCAGCCCGTGCGCGACCGACGCACACGACGCGCACAGTCCGGGAGCCGCCCCATGTCGACCGAGAACCCCCAGCCGCTCTGGCAGCCAGATCCCGAACGCATCGCCCAGGCACAGGTCACGAAGTTCCAGGCCTGGGCGGCCGAGCACCACGGAGCCCCGGCCGAGGGCGGTTACACGGCCCTGCACCGCTGGTCCGTCGACGAGCTGGAAGCCTTCTGGACAGCCGTCACCGAGTGGTTCGGCGTACGGTTCTCCACACCCTACGCGCGCGTGCTCGGCGACCGTTCCATGCCCGGTGCCGCATGGTTCCCCGGGGCGAAGCTCAACTACGCGGAGCACGCCCTGCGCGCGGCGGCGACCCGTGCGGACGAGCCGGCTCTCCTGTGTGTGGACGAGACCCACGAACCGCGGCCCGTGACCTGGGCCGAACTGCGCCGCCAGGTCGGCTCCCTGGCCGCCGAGCTGCGCTCCCGCGGCGTGCGCCCCGGAGACCGCGTCAGCGGCTACCTCCCGAACGTCCCGCAGGCCGTCGTCGCCTTCCTCGCCACGGCCGCCGTGGGCGCCGTCTGGACGTCCTGCGCCCCCGACTTCGGCGCCCGCAGCGTCCTGGACCGCTTCCAGCAGGTCGAACCGGTCGTCCTGTTCACCGTCGACGGCTATCGCTACGGCGGCAAGGAGCACGACCGCCGCGACGTCGTCGCCGAGCTGCGCAGCGAGCTGCCGACCGTGCGTGTCGTCGTGCACATCCCCCTCCTCGGCACCGAGGCTCCCGAAGGCGCCCTGGAGTGGTCGGCGCTGACCGGCGCGGACGTGGCACCCGTCTTCGAGCAGGTGCCCTTCGACCACCCCCTGTGGGTGCTCTACTCCTCCGGCACGACCGGCCTGCCCAAGGCCATCGTGCAGTCCCAGGGCGGCATCCTGATCGAGCACCTCAAACAGCTCGGCCTGCACTGCGACCTGGGCCCCGAGGACCGCTTCTTCTGGTACACGTCCACCGGCTGGATGATGTGGAACTTCCTCGTCTCCGGCCTGCTCACCGGCACGACGATCGTCCTCTACGACGGCAGCCCCGGCTTCCCGGACACAGGCGCCCAGTGGCGCATCGCCCAACGGACCGGCGCCACTCTGTATGGCACCTCCGCGGCGTACGTCATGGCCTGCCGCAAGGCCGGCGTGCACCCGTCGCGCGACTTCGACCTCTCCGCGGTGGACTGCGTCGCCACCACCGGGTCCCCCCTGCCGCCCGACGGGTTCCGCTGGCTGCACGACGAGGTGCGGGACGACCTGTGGATCGCCTCCGTCAGCGGCGGCACGGACGTGTGCTCGTGCTTCGCGGGAGCGGTACCGACGCTCCCGGTGTACGTCGGTGAACTCCAGGCAGCCGGTCTCGGCACCGACCTGCAGTCCTGGGACCCGAGCGGCAGGCCGTTGACCGACGAGGTCGGCGAGCTCGTGGTCACCAACCCCATGCCGTCGATGCCGATCCACTTCTGGAACGACCCCGACGGCAGCCGCTACCACGACAGCTACTTCGACACCTACCCCGGCGTGTGGCGCCACGGCGACTGGATCACCCTCACCTCCCGCGGCTCCGTCGTGATCCACGGCCGCTCCGACTCCACGCTCAACCGCCAGGGCGTACGCATGGGCTCCGCGGACATCTACGAAGCCGTCGAGCGCATTCCCGAGATCAAGGAATCCCTCGTCATCGGCATCGAGCAGCCGGACGGCGGCTACTGGATGCCGCTCTTCGTGCACCTGACGCCCGGCGCCACACTGGACGAGGCCCTGCTGGGCCGCATCAAGCAGACCATCCGCGAGCAGCTCTCACCGCGGCACGTCCCCGACGAGGTCATCGAGGTGCCCGGCGTCCCCCACACCCTGACCGGCAAGCGCATCGAGGTCCCGGTCAAGCGACTCCTCCAGGGCACACCGCTGGAGAAGGCCGTCAATCCGGGCTCCATCGACAACCTCGACCTGCTGCACTTCTACGAGGACCTCGCCCGCAAGCGCGCCTGAACGCACTCCAAGGGCCCAACCACCGCAGCGGCCTCGGGTTCACCGGACACGTGAAGGAAGCCCGGGGCCGGCCGCACCCCCCTTGCCCTGAGACGTCGTTGTCAGTGCCGCCGGTTACTGTGAGTGAGCATTGATCGACTGTGCACAGGGGGAAAGATGACGCACGACACCGACCACCTGACCATGCGACGCCTTCTGCGCCGCGAGATCGCGGGCACCATCGGCCTGTTGACCGACGAGCACGACTTCCGGGCCATGTGCCGCTACCGCAGCTTCGCCTTCGACGACCACACGGCCTATCTCCAGCAGGTGGAGGCGCTCCTCAAGACACGCGTCTCCCAGGGCAGCCACACCACGGTCGCGCTCTTCGACCCGCAGGAGTACGCCGACTTCTGCGCGGACAAGGACCTCGACCCCGACGCCCAGTCGAGCCGAGCACGCTTCACCGCCGAACTGTCGACCACGGGAGCCGTCCTCCCCTACGAGGGCCAGCCCCTCGGCGACTTCGTCCCGGCCCTCGTCGACGAGGCCGTCCGCCAGGCCACCTGGGAGTATGCGTCCACACTCCTCGCGCGCATGGGCACCTGCGCCTCCTGCGGGGAGGACATCGGCCGCGCCGCCTTCACCCGCGCCTCCCACCTCCTCGTCCGCATCCTCGACACGGCGGACGCGGGCAACCGCCACCTCGTCTGCAGCGTCTCGGCGGAACCGGAGACACTCCTCTCCGTCCTGCACGCCGACAAGGACGACGGCGGTGCCTTCCATCTCGACGAGGCCGAAGCGCTCGAATTCACCACGGTCCTCGCCCTCGGCATCGCCACCCGCAGCCCGGGCGGGCTCGTGATGCGCACCAGCGCACCCGGAACCACCGACCGCGTCTACGGTTGGCGGCTGCGCGGTGAAGGGCTCGAACCCCTCACGGCGGGGGAGGTGTTCGACGCCTACTGCACCGACATCGACTCCGGCGACATCATCTCGCCGGAGTCGGACGTCGACTACTGCGTACCACCCGACCTCGGGCAGGCAGGAGAGACGCCGGGGCACCACCACTGAACGGAAAGGGGGCGCCCCACCCGCAGGTGGAGCGCCCCTGAAGACACCGTCGACGCGGCAGCTGGTAGCCCCCGCCCGACTACTCGCCGGAGAGCACCGCCTGCGCGGCATCGCGCGCTTCCTCGGCGCTGTCCGCGGCGCGGGCCGCCGCAGCGGCGCGCTCGCACTGGGCCAGCGTGTGCTTGCCGAGCGTCGCCCGCACATAGGGAATCGACGCGGCACCCATGGAGAGGGAGGTGACACCCAGACCGGTCAGCACACAGGCGAGCAGCGGATCGGACGCGGCCTCGCCGCAGACACCACAGCTCTTGCCCTCGGCCTTCGCGGCCTCCGCGGACAGCGCGACCAGGTCGAGCAGCGCGGGCTGCCAAGGGTCCTGCAGCCGGGAGACCGCACCCACCTGACGGTCGGCGGCGAAGGTGTACTGCGCGAGGTCGTTGGTGCCCAGTGACAGGAACTCGACCTCCTGCAGGATCGACCGGGCCCGCAACGCGGCCGACGGGATCTCGACCATCGCACCGAACTTCGCCTGCAGCCCCGCCGCACGGCAGGCGTCGGCGAACGCCTTGGCGTCGGCACGGTCGGCCACCATCGGAGCCATGACCTCGAGGTAGACCGGCAGCCCCTCGGCGGCCTTCGCGAGCGCGGTCAGCTGGGTACGCAGCACGTCCGGGTGGTCCAGCAGCGTCCGCAGACCGCGCACGCCCAGCGCCGGGTTGGGCTCGTCGGCCGGCGTCAGGAAGTCCAGGGGCTTGTCGGCACCGGCGTCCAGCACACGTACGACGACGCGTCCCTCCGGGAACGCCTCCAGGACCTGCCGGTAGGCGTCGACCTGCTTCTGCTCCGACGGCGCGTTCTTGCTGTCGTCGAGGAAGAGGAACTCGGTACGGAAGAGCCCGACTCCCTCGGCTCCGGCCTCGACGGCGGCCGGTACGTCCGCGGGACCGCCGACGTTGGCCAGCAGCGGCACCTTGTGCCCGTCCGAGGTGGCACCGGGACCGATGGCGGCGGCGAGCGCTGCCTTGCGCTCGGCGGCCGCGGCGGCGAGCTGGGCCTTCTTCTCCTCGCTGGGGTTCACGAAGATCTCTCCGGAGCTGCCGTCGACCGCGATCACGGTGCCTTCGGCCAGCTCACCGGCGCCGGGCAGCGCCACCACGGCGGGAACACCGAGCGCCCGCGCCAGGATGGCGCTGTGGCTGGTCGGCCCGCCCTCCTCGGTGACGAAGCCGAGGACCAGCGTGGGGTCGAGCAGCGCGGTGTCGGCAGGCGCGAGGTCACGGGCGATCAGGACGTATGGCTCGTCGCTGTCCGGGACACCCGGCATCGGAACACCGAGCAACCGGGCGACGATACGATTCCGCACGTCGTCCAGGTCGGCCACACGGCCGGCGAGATACTCGCCCGCCCCGGCCAGCAGGGCACGGTACGCGGCGAAGGCGTCGTACACCGCCCGCTCGGCCGTGCTCCCGACGGCGATCCGCCGTTCGACATCCGCCATCAGCTCGGGATCCTGGGCCATCATGGCCTGCGCCTCGAGCACAGCCTGGGCCTCGCCCCCCGCCAGATTGCCGCGCGCCATCAGATCGGCCGCCACAGCTTCCACGGCCTGGCGAGCGCGCCCCTGTTCACGCTCCGCGTCCTCCGCCGGGATCTGCTTGGCAGGCGGCTCCAGGACCGCCGTTCCCATGTGCCGAACCTCGCCGATCGCCACACCGTGGCTCACACCGACGCCTCGCAGCGTTGTCTCCATCTCACCCGTCTCCGATAGTGCGGCGGGTCCCGCCGCCGCGGTGGTTGTACAACGTGCCGTCATGTCGACGGCGCTGACGTCACTCCCAGACGAAAAGGCTGTCGCCGGCCTTCACGTCACCGTCTTCACGAAGATCGGAAAGTGCCTCGGCGGTGGCTTCGAGCGCCACGACCGGGCATACGGCCGACTTGCCCGCGGCCTCCACGGCCACAGGGTTCCAGCGCACCACGCCCTGCCCGCGCGTCACGGTGTCGCCCTTGTTCACGAGCAGCTCGAAGCCCTCGCCGTTCAGCTGCACCGTGTCGATGCCCAGGTGCGTGAGCACGCCATGTCCGTGCTCGTCCACCACGACGAAGGCGTGCGGGTGGAGAGAGACGATGACCCCGTCCACGGGAGCGATGGCCTCGGCGGGCTCCCGAACGGGATCGATCGCCGTACCCGGGCCGACCATGGCCCCGGAGAAGACGGGATCCGGCACTGCTGCCAGTCCGATGGCGCGTCCTGCAACGGGGGACGTCACGGTGGTCATGGGAAGCCTCCGAGGGGTGGAGATCGAGAAGGGCCGTCACCGTGCGTACCGGACGGCGCACTGTGAGCAGGCTATGTCATATGAACTAGGGGTTCCGCATGGAAGATACCCGGAAGTGGTCTAGACCACCACCCCAATCGATTTGCACCCTCTTCCCGGCCCCCTGTACAGTCGTACTCCTGCTTGAGACCGAGCGGCACGGTCAAGTGCCCTTACTCAGCAGCACCCATACTCGTCAGATCCTATCCCGGGATCATCTTCTGCATGCCCGCAGGAGAGTGGTCAGAGGGACAGAAAATCACTGATAGAGTTTGGAACACCGAAGGGAAGCGCCCGGAGGAAAGCCCGAGAGGGTGAGTACGAAGGAAGCGTCCGTTCCTTGAGAACTCAACAGCGTGCCAAAAGTCAAC